>JACIXO010000033.1 GCA_014360385.1 Actinomycetota bacterium
ATATTTTTGCTACTATATCTAAATTCTCTAAAACAAGGGTGACAAAAGCAAGAGAAGCTTCTTCCAATGTAATGTTTGATCTTAGATCTATTTTGCCAACAAAAAGTTTTTTCTTTGTTGCACCCTTTCCCAGGCTCATACTCTTATAGTAATCAGATTTTACCCTGTAGCAGTATAGATTACATAAATTTCGTAAATTATTTAAATTACATAGACTGTGATTACTGTTACTTTCTCTCTTACTCTCTACCTCTTGTGCTTTGCAGGGCTTATCTGGTGGGTAGTTTTCGACTCTTTCGGGTTTTTCAGACTGCTCGGGCTTATAAGATTCTGGATTACTTTCAGAGTCATTGCTGGTATCGTTTTTGTTGCTTGAGCTATCAGAGCTGGTTTGGAGGGTGGAGCATAAAGCGTAGATTGCTCCTACTCTGGTTAAGTCCATGATTTTGGGTTTTACATATTTTTTGTAAATTTCGTTTCCATTTCCAAATTCTTTAAGATTACTCCAGGCAGAGCTAAGTAAATCTAAATACCCGGGTTCGAAATCTATTCCCTCAATCTCCTTGCACAGCTGGATAACCCTGGCGGCAGAGAGAAGAGAATATATTGTCTGGATTTCTGAGATATCATCAAAATACCATGCACAACTTGTAAACATAAGCATGGAGTAGCGTTGTAGTTCCAGAAGTTTTAGGGCTATTATTTTTTCGTTCTGGTTTAGCTCTTTTAAAGAGTATTCGGCCAGGAACTCCTGAGTATTTTCATCTGTCCTTTTCAGTATTAACCTTATGTATTTATTTCTTACATCAAGAAAGTCTTTGAAATAGTAAGGAGCGTTTTTTATACATACCTTTTCTGCTCCATCCTTTAACCAGTCCATTGCCTTTCTTAAAGGACTTCTCCATTTCTGGTTCCATTCAGGGTGGGTCCCCAGGTTGCAACTGCAATCATTTCTCCACCTTTCTATACCATGAGGACAGCTCCATGACGAATTTTCAATGACCTCTACCTCATGGGTGGGTGGGTATTTTTCTAGAAACTCTGCGTAATTTGTAATTGTGGCTAAATTGTTTGACTGTATGTAATGGATGCAGTAAGCAAGTGCCATATCTCCAAATGGATGATGATGTCCATAAGTCTCACCATCGGTTGCAATACTTGTAAGCTCTAGCCTTCCTTCTTCAGAAAATGTGGAAACAAGTCTTCTGGCAAAATTTTCTCCATTTTCCAGAAGTTTTCCAAAGCTTACCTCTGATGATATTGATTGATTGTAGAAGAATATAGTTATTTTTCTACCTGAAGGTAAATTGCATAAGTAAGGAATTTTCGTATCAAGGTTTAGTGAAGTTACGTTTGTCCATGTTTCTTCACCTATTTTTCTTACCCTTTTTGCCTGTGCAGGACTAAGGATAGTAAATTTTACTCCCTGTTCTGCCAGGATATCCAGTGTTTCTACATCCACAGCAGTTTCAGGAAGCCACATGCCTTCTGACTTTCTTTTAAAGTGATATTCGAAATCGTAAAGCCCCCAGATTACCTGTGTCATCTTATCCTGGTAACTTGCAAGGGGAAGGATAATATGATTATAAGCTTGAGCAATTGCTGAGCCATGGCCTGAGAAAAGCTCCTGGCTTACTTTATCTGCTTCGAGGATAAGTTTATATGTAGAAGGATCGTTTTTCTCCAGCCATCTTAGAAGAGTTGGTCCAAAGTCAAAGCTTATTTTAGAATAGTTATTGACTACATCAATAATTTTGCTATCTTTACCTATAATAGCAGAAAAAGCGTTAGCGAAGTAACATTCCTGTGTTACCTTTGAGTTCCAATCGTGGTAGGGATGTGAAGATTCTTCTAAATCTACTTCTTCTAACCATGGATTTTCTCTTGATGGCTGGTAGAAGTGGCCATGAATGCATATATATTTGTTTATGTATTTGTTGTTCATGTATTTGTTTATGTTTTTACCTGTCTTTAGAATCTTGTTGGTTAAATAAAATTTTCTCCGAGTTATGCCAGTTTTTTTTGTAATTTGGTAAAGAAGCGCTTACTTAAAACTTGCCCAAATTCTACTTAAAAAATTCTACTTAAAATAAGGTTTCCACTTGAATAAAACTGCTGCAAGTGGTGGTAAAGTTATGGGTGCGGAGCAGGGACGTCCGTGATAAGGTTCATGAAATGCAATCACCCCACCAAGGTTGCCTATACCACTTCCTCCGTACTCATTTGCATCACTATTCAGTATCTCTTCCCAATAACCACCACAGGGAAGGCCAATCCTATAATTGTATCGTGGAACTGGAGTGAAGTTAAAAACTCCTACAATTACGTTAGTTATGTTGTTTATATCTACTTCATCCTCTTTTCTCTCCTCTTTGCTTTCTTTTTCTTGTGTTGATTTGTTATAGCTCTCCCAGCCATTTATATTTTTTATATTTATATCTATAGTATCTATATCTCTATTTTTTTCTCTTCTTTTTCTACTTATGCTTGTGTTAAGAATTCTAGACTTTCTAAGAAAAGAAATAACGCTATTCTGAGTATCATTACAATCAATCCACTCAAACCCTTCTGGAGAAAAATCAAGCTCATGAAGACAGGGTTCATTCCTGTAAAGTGTATTTAAGTCTCTTACTAGATTCTGGACTCCTCTGTGGAGAAGATATTCTAGGAGATGCCAGTCAAGACTTCTCTGATGGTCCCATTCCTGCCACTGGCCAAATTCTCCTCCCATAAATAAAACTTTCTTACCAGGCTGTACAAACATATACCCTAAGAGCAGTCTTAAGTTGGCAAATTTTTGCCAGTCATCGCCTGGCATCTTGGAGAGAAGTGAACCTTTTCCGTGCACAACTTCGTCGTGGGAAAGAGGAAGCACAAAGTTTTCGTGGAAGGCATAGAGAAGTCTGAATGTAAGTCTGTCGTGGTGGTATTTTCTATGAATTGGTTCCTTTGACATATACTCTAAAGTGTCATGCATCCAGCCCATATCCCACTTCATTCCGAATCCCAAGCCTCCAACATACGTCGGGCGAGAAACCATGGGCCAGGCAGTAGATTCCTCGGCTATTGTCTGGACGTCGGGGAAATTTTTGTAAACTTGACTGTTAAGCTCTCGTAAAAACTCGATTGCCTGTATATTTTCATTGCCACCGTACTCATTTGGTATCCATTCACCCTTTTTTCTCGAGTAATCAAGATATAACATGGAGGCAACTGCATCTAGGCGAAGACCATCTGCGTGATATTTCTCAAGCCAGAATAGTGCGCTACTTATAAGGAAAGATCTAACCTCATTTCTTCCATAGTTGAATATATAGCTTTTCCAGTCAGGATGAAGACCCTTTCGCGGATCAGCATGCTCATAAAGGCAGGTGCCGTCAAAGAAGGAAAGTCCATCTTCATCAGCAGGGAAATGTGAGGGTACAAAATCCAGGATTACTCCGATATTTCTCTGGTGTAGCTTATCAATTAGCTCCATAAAGTCCTGGGGAGAGCCATATCTACTTGTTGGAGCAAAATATCCTGTAATCTGGTAGCCCCATGAACCATAGAATGGATGTTCCATAACTGGCATGAATTCTACATGGGTAAAACACATCTCACTTATATATTCGGGAAGCAATTTAGCCATTTCCCTGTAAGTAAGAAATCTGTTATTTTCCTCAGGAACTCTTCGCCACGATCCTGGATGAACTTCGTAGATAGAAAATGGAGCATCAAGAGAATTAAAAAGATGGCGTTTTTTCATCCATTTTGCATCTTTCCACTTATAGTCCAGGCTCCAGATGATGGAGGCTGTCTTTGGGGGAGTTTCGTGATAGAAGCCAAAAGGGTCCTTTTTGTCAACTTTGTAATGATGGTATTTCGAGATTATATGGTATTTATACAGAGAGCCTACGCCGGCACCTGGGATGAATCCTTCCCATATTCCTGAGCCATCCCATCTTACTCCCAGCGGGTTAGCCTCCGGGTTCCAGTTGTTGAAATCACCTATGACAGAGACGTTTTTTGCATTTGGTGCCCAGACGGAAAAATAAGTACCTTGTTCTCCTTCTATAACCATGGGGTGGGAGCCCAGTTTTTCATAAAGTTTAAAGTGTTTTCCCTCTTTGAAAAGATGAATATCATAATCGCTAAAAACGCTTGTATTGTATCTGGTACTTTTTGTTTTGTCTTCTCTCATCTTAATTTTTATACTGGCGTCCTTTTATTTTTTAAAAGTATGTTTTAAAAATATTGCCTGAATATAGCCCAAAAATATCGAAAATATAGTTCTAAAAATCTTAAAAAATACGTCACTTATTTAAGAATATACTACCTCTCATATTTACCTATTATACTACTCTAATTGAAGTTATGGTGATTAAATCGTAAAATTAAGTTGAACTTAGGACATAAAATCAAATAAGTTTGGGGGAGTTATGAAAGTTGCAATGTGTTCTATGGAAGCAGTTCCTTTTTCTAAAACAGGAGGGCTTGGTGATGTTGTAGGTGCTCTTCCAGCCTTTTTAAAAAAGCAAGGGGTGGAATGTATAGTTATCATGCCTTATTGTAAGAGGATTTTTGAGAAATCAGGCAACTGGGAGTTCTCATTGATAAAAAAGGATATAGATATCTCTTTTAACTGGGGTCAAAAGGAAGTTTTTGATGTATTGTCGTCAGAGGTTATATTTCCTGGAAATAATAGTGTTACTTATTATTTCATAAAAAATGATAAGTTTTTTGATAGGGAAAATCTTTATGGAGTATCTGAGAAAGACTATGAAGATAATGATAGAAGATTTAGCTTCTTCTCAAAATCCATCCTGTATCTTTTAAAGAGTATAAACTATAGAGCTGAAGTCATACATTTGAATGACTATCATTGTGGACTAACACCAGTTTTTTTGAGGCATTTCAAAAGGAATAGCATTTCTAATGAAAGTTTTTTTGGCAGTACGGGGAGTGTTTTTACTATTCATAATCTCGCTTACCAGGGGATTTATGAGAGAAATATTCTGACTTACTGTGAGCTAGGAGACCAGTATTTTAACATAGATGCTTTGGAGTATTATGGAAAGGTAAATTTTATGAAAGGAGGGATTTTATTTTCCGAAAAAGTTACAACTGTAAGCCCTACATATGCAAAGGAAATATTAAGGCCCGAATACGGCTATGGTTTAGATGGTGTGTTGAGGACAAGGGAGAAAGACCTCGTTGGAATTATAAATGGGCTTGACTATAGTGTCTGGAATCCAGAAACTGACAGGAAGATTAAGTCAAACTACAGTGTTGGCAATCTTGGCGGGAAGAGGGATTGTAAGATACATCTTGTTAAGAAAATGTTTGGGTTAGAGAAAGTCTCAAAGCCAGTACTTGGGGTTGTTTCCAGGCTTTCTGAGCAAAAGGGGATAGACCTGGTGGTTGATATACTTGATGTATTGATGCAAGAAGATATTTATCTTGTAACTCTTGGATCAGGGGATGAAAGATATACAAAAATGTTAATAGAAAGTGAAAAAAGGTATACTGATAGAATGAGGGTTAACGTAAAGTACGACGATGAGCTTGCAAGAATGATTTACGCAGGAAGCGACATATTCCTTATGCCGTCAAGATATGAACCCTGTGGGTTGAGCCAGCTTATAAGTTTAAAATACGGCACAGTCCCTGTGGTTAGAGATACTGGTGGTCTTTCAGATACTGTAAAAGACATAAATAATGAGGGCGATATAACTAAAGGAGGAACAGGATTTAAGTTCAAAGACTTTGCCGGTAGTGACTTTTTGAATGCAATATCAAGAGCTTTAAGCTTTTACAGAAAAAAAGACCTGTGGGAAAGAATTATAGAGAATGGGATGAGAAGTGATTTTTCCTGGGAGAACTCTGCCAGTAAATACAAAAGGCTTTATCTTGATCTCAGGAAAGATATAAAGGCAAAGGCCTGATTAAAAAATATTAGAAGTTAGTATTAAAAATCTCCCAATAAAAATTTAAAAATATTTTAATAAAAATTTTACAGGAAAAATAAGAAAAAGGAATAAGAAAAACAAAAAGAGAAAATGGTAGAACTACCACATAAAATTCAAGAGTACGAAGCAACAGTTAGAAGGTTCAATATCTTGTATCAAATTTCCAGATCTATGTCTTCAACACTGGACCTTAATGAGATATTAAGAATAATCCTTGCCAGTGTTACTTATGGAAATGGCTTTGGTTTTAATAGGGCTTTTTTATTTTTAGTTGACGAGCAATGGAAGAACCTTGTAGGGAAAATGGCAGTTGGTCCTGATAACGCTGAAGAGGCAGGAAAAATATGGCAGGAAATCAGGGAGAAACACCTTTCTTTAGAAGAATTTTTATCTCCTAAAAGACTGGGTGAGGCTACTTCTACTTCAAAGTTGGATGAGGAGATAAAGAAAATAAAGATTCCTGTTAACTCTGGTAAATCGGTTTCCAGATCTTTTATGGAGTGCTGCCCGATTAATCTTGATCTGGAACAAAGTTATGATAAAGACTCTATAGAGGTAGAAGAAGAAATATTGAATTTTATAGGTTATCCCAGATTTTGCATAATTCCCCTTGTTTCTTTTACCAGACCAATGGGTGTCCTCATAATTGATAACAAGTATAATCATAGGGAAATAGATAGCAAGGATGTTGATTTTCTCTACATGCTTGGTCAGCAAGCAGCTATTGCTATTGAAAATGCTCATACTTACGAGGATCTCAGAAAAAGCATAGAAACTTTAGAAAGAGTAAATAGAGAGATCAGTTCTCTTAAAGAATATAACGAGAATATTGTAGAAAACGTACCTATAAGCCTTTGTGTGGTGAATCATGATTGTGTTATAACAGGGTGTAATAAAAACTTCTGCAAGATGCTTGGGCTTTCCAAAAAGTCAGTCCTGGGATTAAATATCACCAATCTCGGGGTTAGAATAAACGGGCACAGCATCAAAAGGATATTGAGAAAAGTCCTTAAAAGGAAGAGAAATAAATCCTTTACAGAGGTTTTTCTCTCATGGGGTGATGAGAAGAGTGATAAGAAAGAGGAGTTAATATGTAATTTGCAGCTTGCTATTTTTAAGGATCCCAGGGGTAAAGTTGATGGAGTAATTATTGCAATTGATGATGTTACTCAAACTGTGAAGCTGGAAAGGTTACTTGAGGATGCTAGACGTCTTGCTCACCTGGGCGAGCTAGCGGCAAGTGTGGCACATGAAATAAGGAATCCTCTTGTCTCAATTGGAGGCTATGCCAGAAGGCTGAGAAAGAAGTGTGGGGGTTTAAGAGGAAGAGATCTCGAGAGTCTCGATATAATTATAGAGGAGGTAGAAAGACTTGAGAATATTGTCAGAGACACTCTGGATTTTGTTTCAAAGAAAAGCGCAGTCTTCAGCAAGATTAATCTTTGTAAGTTGTTGAAACAATGTATTGACCTTATAGGGGCATTTGCCAGTAAAAGCGGGGTTACAATTAACTTTGTTTCTGGCTATGGGTTAGGAAGGAAAGAAGAAGTTATTATTAATGGTTCTGGTGACAATCTTAAGCAGGCTTTTATTAATCTACTCAAAAATTCAGTCGAGGCATCTTATGTTGGGGAAGAAGTCAACATAGAGTTGGATGTAAGTGAAGAAAATGGTAAAAAGTGGGCTATGGTATCAATAAATAATAAGGGAGATATAATAGCTGAGAGTGATTTTCACAGGATATTTTTGCCTTTTTATTCCACAAAGAAAGACGGTACAGGACTCGGGCTTTCTGTAACCAAGAGAATAATAGAGCAACATAGTGGAGAAATAGAGGTCAAGAGTGATAGAAAAACTGGTACAACTTTTGTAGTTAAATTGCCAGTGTTCTAGAGGTTTTCTACATCAGGAGACTAAAGGGGCTGGCTGGTTTTTAAGTGATTGGTTTTGGTTATAATTTAATCTTTGCTTAACAAGGAGGGTTGGGGTTTGAAAAAGATATTAGTTGTCGAAGATGAAGATAATATCAGAGATCTGTATAGAGAGGAACTTCAAGATGAGGGTTATGAAGTTGAAACAGCCTCTGATGGTGCAAGCGGATATGAAGCTTTTCTTAAGTATAGACCTAATTTGATAACAATAGATATAAAGATGCCTGATATGGATGGTGTTGAACTTCTGCAGAGAATAAGAAAGCTGGATAAGAAAGTTCCTATTATACTATACACTGCTTATGGAGAGTTTTCACAGAATTTTTCTACATGGACAGCTAATGAATATCTCGTAAAATCTTCAAATCTGGATGAACTGAAAAATAAAATAAAAGAGCTTTTGAAGTAGTGTCAGAAATATTGACAGGCGACCGGGGAATCGAAAGGAGTGAAATTGCCAGAACTTAGAAAAGATATAATTACCGGAGAGTGGGTTATAATGGCAACTGAAAGAGCAAAAAGGCCTGAAAATTTTAGAAGTCAACCGAGGGTTAAAGCAGGCCCGGATGATGTCTGTCCGTTCTGTGGAGGAAATGAATATATGACACCCGATGAAGTTTTTAGCATAAGCCTTTATGAGAATAGAAAGGCCAACGCACCTGGCTGGCAGGTCAGAGTTGTCCCTAATAAATTTCCAGCCCTTTTGCCGGATATTCATTTGAGTCAGAAAAGGGAAGGCATTTATGATGTTATGTCAGGTTTTGGTGTTCACGAAGTCATAATACACTCGCCAGAGCATATCTGTAATTTTAGTGAACTTGATGAAAATCAGCTAAGTCTTATAATTTCAGCTTATGTTAAGAGAATAAATGAGCTTAAGAAGGATGAAAGAATAAAAAGCATAATTGTGATGTTAAATCAGGGAAAGGAAGCCGGTGCCTCAATCGAACACAGCCACTCCCAAGTCTTTGGTTTACCTTTCATTCCTCCTGTTGTGGGTGAAGAGCTCAGTGGCACTATAGCATATTTTAATAATAATGATACGTGTGCTATGTGTGATATTATAAGATTTGAAAAAAAGGAGGGGAAAAGACTTAT
>JACIXO010000330.1 GCA_014360385.1 Actinomycetota bacterium
ATTATTTAATAAACATAAATCTTTAAGGAGAAAAAGACAGAAATAGAAAGTCTTGTGGCAATAATATAGGTTTAATTGGAGTAAGTGATGGACAAAATTATAGAAGAAATTTGCGCAACTAAATAAAAGATTATACTTTGTCAATTAGATTAGTACCTTGTTTAGAAATTTAAAATTTCGTTTGTGTAAAGTATAATTTTAATCATAATTATAAAAATTTAATTTAAGTATTAAAATTAAATATGTCAATGTTAACCTTTTTCCCTTGGCTTAAAATAAAAAATAATTCAGAAACATTAAATATAAGAAATTTTCAGTTGAAAAGCTTAAAGGTAAATAAAGATAAGAATGAAAATGAATTCCAAGAGGTCTGTAAGAAATTACTTAAACCGTATCATATAGATAAAAATGAATCAATTACTGAATCTACAATAGTTTTTATAAATAACAAAGTCTCTTTTGAAGATTTAAATGAAGATGAAATTAGATGTCTTAATATAATTTTTATGATTACAGGTATTCTTTCAAAGATTATTACTATGTATACACTTCCTGTAATACTTACAGTAGTTTTTCTCATTTCAATGGCAGGGAAAAGGGTTGGTCTTGGTTTAATAGGTATATCGCTGTATCAATTATCAAAAGAATAGTCAGGCTATAGGGACACTTTGCATTTTGTTTTGCCCGGATTTTTCTATCATTGTTTTTGAGTGCTTGAAATACTTGAATATGGATTTTGCGAGGAGCTCGTTAGTTTTGTTGCTAGCTCGTCTTAACTACGGTGAGATTTTACTTCGCTAATCCCAGCCACGGGTGATATAAGTATATTCCAAGAAAACACCAATAAAAAACTTCTTGTAAACAAAAAAGTGAAGTGACAAAATTAAGTGTGCAAGATATTGATACGAAACACAATATGATTTATATAAAAGCGGCAAAAGGTAGGAAAGATAGATATGCAGTTCTTTCAGAAGTAGCTCTACGAGTGTTACTAGAATACTGGAAAGCCTATCAGCCTAAAAATTGGCTTTTCCCAGGGCTAAAGTAGAATACTCATGTGACAACAAGTATAGTAGAGAAGATTTTGCAAGATGCCAGCCAAAAAGCGGGTATTGCTAAACATGTTACCATTTATACCCTGCGCCATAGTTTTGCAACCCATCTTTTAGAAGGTGGCACAGATTTACGGTATATTCAAGAGTTGCTTGGTCATAAGAGTTCGAAAACGACAGAAATCTATACCCATGTTAGCCAGCAAGATATTAGGCGGGTTAAAAGCCCTTTGAATTTTGGGAAGAATTGATAATAACAAAAAGTTACAATTTGAGGTTTCACCTAGAGTCGTGCATAAATCGAAGTACGTCGCAAAACATGCCAATTTAGAAGCATAAACGAAGTAGTTGGTTATTTTGAGTTAGCCGAAATAATGCACAGGCGATCGGAAGATGAAAGACAGTAATATGTTAATGAAAAACATTGAGCGACTTGGCGAAAGATATTGTAGAAAGTATCTCGACTCTTGGAACAAAGAAAGGCTCCAAAATAACTGGTGGGAGGCGCTAAAATTCTTTTTTAATCATTCGTTTATGAGAGGAAGACGAGATGAATTATCTAACGAGTACTATTATTTTACCATCAGAACTTTAGAAGATTATTTTTCCATCACTAACAGAGATTTGGATAACTCTTATGAGAGACTTAAAGAAAGGGAGGAGCATTTTGATAAAGAATGTATCTTGACTTTTAAAAAGGATAAAAACCTTGGTAAAGGAAACAGCGTTAAACATGAA
>JACIXO010000331.1 GCA_014360385.1 Actinomycetota bacterium
TTTAAAAGGTCATTTTTGCCTTTATTCTAGGAGAAAAAAGTATAATCTTTTTATTTCATTATTGCATCCAAAAGAATCTGAAAAAATATTAGATATTGGAGTAGATGATACAGAAAAAGAAGACCCATATACAAATTTTTTTGAGTTTCTTTATCCATTTAAGAGCAGTATTTCAGCAGTTGGTTTAACAAATGGAGAATTTTTTAAAAGGAAATTTCCCGACATAGAGTATATAAAAGCTGATGGGAGAAGTTTGCCATTTAAAAACAATCAATTTGATATAGCATTTTCAAATGCAGTTTTAGAACATGTTGGTGAAGGGGATTATAGTGAACAAAAAAAATTTATTAATGAAATTTTAAGAGTTTCAAAGAGAGGCATGATAGCTACGCCCTATAAGTATTGTTTAATTGAGCCTCATATTTTCATTCCATTTTTATTTTCCAAAGAGAATTAGAGATAAAATTATAAGGAAGAAATTTAAATTAACTTGGAATTTACTTACTGTTAGAGAATTTAAAAATCTTTTTCCAAGCAATCTAGAACTAAAAATTATAAAACAAAAAATACTGTGTATACCCATAAACTTAATTGCGATATATAAAAAAAGACTATGATAAAAAATTATCTAGTTTGTAGTCTCAATTTTGGTAATTTTATAAAATTTGTTACAAATGGTTATAGGCATTGAATCACATTTTGCAGAAGAAGAAGGGTCTGGGAATTGTACTTATACCCAGAATTTAATCCGGCAATTAGCTATTATCGATAAAATAAATGATTATGTTTTGTATTGCACTGACAGGGACTTTTATTTTTACAAGGAAATTTCAGAGCTTAACAGGAAATTCAGAGTGGTTGAACTGAAGGTCAAGAATAAATTTTTGAAAATCCCATTTTATCTGGGGTACAGGACATTTGAAGATCGAATTGATGTAATACATACGCAGTATTATACTCCCTTGATAAGTAAGGCAAAAAGGGTGGTTACCATTCATGATATTATACCCATAATTTACCCACAGTTTTTTAATTGGTTTGAGGTTCTTAAACAAAAGTTTTTTTTACCTTACTTTGCTAGGAAAGCTGACAGAGTTATTACAGTCTCTAGCAATTCTAAGAAAGATATATGTAAGTATTTGAAAGTTCCGGAAGATAAGGTGGTCGAAATATATAATGGTGTATCAAATGAGTTTAGACTAGTTGATCAAAATGAGAAAGCAAAGATAATACGGAAGTTTGAGATCAGGGGACCATACATTTATTATGTGGGTAGGCTTGACCCTAGAAAAAATTTAAAAAATGTGATTAAAGCCTTTGCGCAGGTAGCATCTAGGAACCAAAACGTAGATTTAATAATAGCTGGTAATAAAAATGAGTATTTTGTGGAGCTTCTCGGGGTAGTAAAGGAGTTTAATTTAGGGGAAAGAGTGAAATTTATAGGGCTTATAAGTAACGAAGACAACATAAGACTACTAAACTTTGCTGAATTTTTTGTTTACCCTTCGATCTACGAGGGTTTTGGTCTTCCTGTTTTGGAGGCAATGGCTTGTGGCTGTCCAGTTATAACTTCCAAAGGCTCTTCTCTCGGCGAGATTTCAAAAGGTTGTGCATTACTTGTTGATCCTGAAAATGTTGAAGAAATTAGAGATGCTATGATTACTCTTCTAAAAAATAAGTTTCTTAGAGCTGAATTGGTTGGAAGGGGCAGGGAGAGAGTTAAGGAATTTTCATGGGAACTAACTGCGAGAAAGACATTAGAAGTTTATGAGAGTCCAGGTGCTA
>JACIXO010000332.1 GCA_014360385.1 Actinomycetota bacterium
AGATTTCCTCCCGCTACTTTTTCTATGTGGTAGACACGATCTTCACCTGGCCCTACTCTTGAAGAGCAAAGAAGTAGTTTACTTAAGTATCCATTTTTTTTGTCATTCAAGATCTTATGAGCTTTTTTAGCAATGGCAACACCAGTCCATCTCTTAAGCTCCTCCGTAAGCTCTACTCCCACTTCTCTTGCACTTTCCATGTATTGAGGCCTCTCCTCAAATCTACCAATCATTATTGTAATAACGGACCTCCATTGACTATAGTCAATACCGTTTTCGACCCCAATTTCATGTCCTCTTTTCACAGCGTCTGCAACTGCAACTACTTGAGGAATATGAAATACCAATGTTGAGTTAGTAGGAATCCCCAAAGAGGTAAGTATCTGTATAACATAAATTCCCTCTTTTGAACCAGGACACTTTATCATTATATTTGGGGAAAGATTTTTTAAAACAAGAGCTTGTCTTAGCATTTCTCTAACATTAGTTACTAGTCTTGGATCTACCTGTGCACTTACATATCCTTTCTTGTAAACTGATTTCTCAAAAAGGGGCATGAAAAGCTCGGCCCCTTTTTTAGTAATAGCACAATATACCTCCCATGCAAGCTCATAATCACTCTTAAAAGGATTTTCTTTAATTATTCTATCAATTACGGGATCCACTTCTTCTGGGATAAGATCTAAAACTTTTCTGGTAAGACGAGGATTTGTTGTTACTCCGCTAAATACAGTATCGGCTGGATTTTCTTCATCGAACAAATTTTTAATTTGCTCTGCCAAAAGCACCTTATCATATCCAATAGCTGAAGATTTTTCTAACATTTTTTTAGCCCAGGTTCTAAAAATTAGAGGTGAAGAATCCCACCATACTTCCATATCAGACGATGTCTCCGAGAGTCTCTGAATTGCAGATTTTTCATAGATTATCATTTTTTACCTCCATTAACTTTATAGACCTTGATTATAGTCTTTTATTATAGTCTTTGATTGAAGGTCAACCTTATATCCTCTATTCTTCATTTCTGCTTTTCATAGCTTTTCATAGATTTTCATAGAACACCTATAACATTCCTTTTACAACATTCCTTTTATTTTCTTTGTTGCTTCATAACCTACTTTCTTGCAAGCCTCTAAATATTAAAAGACCATCTATAATCACCTATAATACCTCTCTTACTGCCTCTATTATGTTTTCCTTCTCAGGGATACAAGCCTTCTCCAGAGTAGAATTGTAAGGAATAGGAGTGTTAAGGCCAGTAACTCTCTTTATAGGAGCATCAAGAAAGTCAAAAGCTTTATCATTTACAATAGCAACTACATCTGAAACAACACTTCCTCTACCACAGGCTTCACAAACAACCACTAACCTTCCTGTCTTTTTAACAGAGTTAATAAGAGTCTCTTCATCCAGGGGAACTAAGGTCCTTGGATCAATAACCTCACAGCTTATTCCCTCTTTTTCCAGCTTTTCTGCAGCTTCTAAAGCTTTTAAAACCATATTGGAGTAGGCAAATATGGTTACGTCTTTTCCCTCCCTTTTAATGTCAGCTTTCCCAAACGGGATTATGTATTCCTCTTCTGGAACAGGACCTTTAGTTAGATATAACATTTTGTGTTCTATAAACATTACAGGATGATTATCCCTGATAGCAGCCTTAAGTAGCCCCTTAGCGTCATAAGGTGTAGAGGGCATAACCACCTTTAGACCTGGAACATGGTAGAACCAGGCTTCAAGGCTCTGGGAATGCTGAGCTGCTATACCTCTTCCAGCTCC
>JACIXO010000333.1 GCA_014360385.1 Actinomycetota bacterium
ACAACAGATGAATTTCTTTCTGCATTTAAAGGCATTACAACAGAAAAATTCAAAACTTTCCATAGAGAAGATGCCCTCTATTTCTTTGGAGTCAAAAACTGGACTATACACGACTTGTACTATATTCATTCGATCTTTTATGAGGGATATGTTTTAAGAAACATGTTAGTGGTCTCAAATGGAAAAAAATGGTATCCTGTTTTTATGTTTGCAAAAGATAGTACAAGAGTAGAATATAAATTCTATCTCGATCGTGTTAGGATAAGACCAAAAACTAAAGAGAACAGAAATTGGTGGGATGAAGATTTCATAGGTGTAAAGGTAAGAGATATTTCTGGGAAAAAAACGAAGGAAGGAAGAATAGTTAAAATTATTGAAAGATACAAGGATGGTTTTCCAAAAATAGTTGTTGTTAAATGGGATGGATATGCGTCTGTAGAATTTGTTCTTCATCCTGAGGAAGATGAATTTATAATGGAAGGTTTAATATTCAAATGCCCTAAATGTGAGAGTAAATTAGAAGAACCTTATGATCCTGTTGGTGAAAATATATGTCCCTCTTGTGGAACTGCATTGTGGACTAGTATTGAGACTGTACCTACGATAGAAGAACCGAAAGAAATTATTGAGGTAATTAAAAAGTTAGAAGATATAAATTACAATGTAGGTGAAGTAATCAAAATAGAGGAATTTGAAGAAAGAAGAAAGAAAACAAAAAGCAAGTTTGTAGAGTTAGAGAGAATAAATTGGGGAGCATCTCCCGGGGCTAGAAAACTCATGCTTGGTGAATACTTCACAAAAATGAGGCTCTATAGAGTAGATCAACCAACAATAGCACAGTATCTTACAATTTTAAGGAAATATAAGGGTCTAAGTGTCCAAGATATAATTAACAAACTTCCAAAGTCATACAAACATACTGTTGGGCATTGGTTTAGAAAAGACTTTGGCGGGTCAGTGCCAATTCCAGAAGATATACCCCTACTTAAGGAAATTTTTGGAGTAAAGAATAATTTACTAAATGTGTTGGAGAGAACAGCGTTGAAATTCCAAACAGTAAAAACATCAATAAAAGGTAAGAATCCTGGAGATTTTATCGAAGGATTAGCTGATATAGATCTTATTCACTATCTTAAAAAATTGTACATCCCTCCACAAAAATATCTCAAACTTATAATGTTAAAAGAAAGAGGTTAGATTCCATTTAATTTCCCACTCTCTCTTATCTTCTCTTTAATCTTCTTTTCCCACTCTTCATACTTTAAAACTCCTTTCTCTTCAAGCAATTCAACTAATGCAGACAGCATGTCATCTAATAACTCAATTTCTTTCTTCAACTCTGTTATTTCCTTCTCTTTTGTCATTTTATTTCACCCTTTCTTTTTCAAATAACCTTTTTCAGATAAATAAGCTAAAACTATATTTCTTATTATCTCTGAATCTCTTTCTCCAATTTTTCCTCTAAGTTCTTTCTCAATTATTTCCCAAGCTCCGTCTGGAATGCTAACCAATACTCTCTTCATTTTCCATCACCTATAAGATATATTAGTATATCATCTTTATAAAGTTTACGATACTTGTGTAATTCTCCGATGCGATAAAGCTGAAAACTTTAAATAGTTTTATATCATAGATATATCATAGAGGGTATACAGGTGATATAAAATGAAGTGCAAATACTGTGGCTCGGAAAATGTAATCAAATACGGAAAAAGCAAAGGAAAGCAATGCTGCTTCTGTAAAGATTGCAGGCATAAGTTTGTTGATAACGGA
>JACIXO010000334.1 GCA_014360385.1 Actinomycetota bacterium
TATATTTGTATTTTTGATTTTTTCAAAGATCATTCGTGCTTTCCTGAAATATGGTCTAAGTTTTTCTGGATTATCTACAAATGGACCCATTGTCATAAGTCCCTCTATTTTTATATGTCCTAAATTGGCAGCGATTTTTTTTATAAGTTCAAGAATACTCTCAATTTCTGGCTTTACTCCATACTTATTTTTTTCATCAGCAATATTTATTTCTATGTAAACAGGTATCAGAGTTTTACCTGATTTTTCCACTCTTTTGTCAATCTCATGGGCTATTTCATAATCTCCAATCGTCTGGATGACATCAAAAATCGAAAGTGCCTGGTTTATTTTGTTTTTTTGGAGTGGGCCGATTAGATGCCATCTTACCTTTCTGGCCTCCTCGCCAAGTTCTCTTTGTACAGCCAGAGCTTCTTGAACGTAGTTTTCTCCGATATCGGTAGCTCCTGCTTTTATTACCTCAGAGATTTCTTCAGCTTTCCTTGTTTTGGCTGCAACTACTATTGTCACCCGGCAGGGGATTTCTTCTTTTAGTTTTTGGTAATTTGTCTTAATATCCATTCTTTGATTACTTACAAAATTATCCTTTAATATTCATTAATTTTAATTCTTTGTGTTAATTCCTTATTTAGTTTACTCGGTATTTAAGGTATTAGGATTGTTAGATATTTAAAATTATAAGAGATATTCTTATGGAAGCTAATTGTATAAGAGTTAGATTTGACTTACAAGTTTTAAGACTTTTTACTTGACAAGAAAGGTAGTAAGTCATATTATTAGTAATAGTTATTAATACTATTACTAAAAATTTTTTTAGTAAGGCTGATTGTTTATTTCTATAAGTCCTTCTCAGAAGAGAAGAATATATACACAGAAGTGTTAGCTTATTGTAATCAAATAAACTAATCATCATTAACTGAACTAAAGGAGGGTAATGAAATGGAAGAAAGGATTCCTCTCATAGGCGAAAAATTTCCTGAGCTTGATGTAGTTACGACTCATGGAGAGTTAAAACTGCCTAATTTTTTTTCTGGCAAGTGGTTTGTCTTCTTCAGCCATCCTGCAGACTTCACACCAGTCTGTACTACTGAATTTGTTGCTTTTCAGAAGAGATTTGATGAATTTAAAAAACTCAACTGTGAACTTATTGGATTGAGTATCGATCAAGTTTTCTCTCATATAAAGTGGATTGAATGGATTGAAGAGAAACTTGGTGTCGGGGTTAAATTTCCGGTCATAGCAGATGATACGGGTAAAGTAGCAAAGGCTATGGGTCTTATCCATCCAGGAAAGGGCACAAATACAGTAAGAGCAGTATTTATTGTTGATCCTAATGGGGTAATTAGGGCAATTCTTTACTATCCACAAGAACTTGGAAGAAACATGGATGAAATACTTCGAATGGTTAAGGGATTCCAAGTTGTAGATACCAACAAAGTTGCCTTACCTGCTAACTGGCCCAATAATGAGCTTATAAAAGATGAAGTTATAGTTCCGCCTCCGAAGGATGTGGAAGGAGCTAGGAAAAGGAAAGGTATGTATGAATGCTTTGATTGGTGGTTCTGTCATAAAAAACTTTGAAAGATTTTGCAAATTGATGGAATAGAGAATCTAATAATAAAGAGAGTCCAATTTCTTGGACTCTCTTTATTTCTATATTCTTTATCTTATAAGTTATGGATATTTTTTACAGAAATATTCTATATAGTATTCTAAATATTTTTTCTTTCCCCAATATGTTTTCCCCATTCGAAGTTAGCTTTTAAGTTAGAT
>JACIXO010000335.1 GCA_014360385.1 Actinomycetota bacterium
AAACAAGGTCCATCTCTACACAGGGTTTTGTAAGTAAAACCCCCATCACTTCTTATTCTCACCACACAACCCATGCATACCCCAACTGAACAACCTACTCTCTCCTCCAGGAGAGCTTCTGCTTGTATCTTTTTGCCTCTCAAGATTTCCTGGATAGCTTTTAGCATCTCCTTTGGCCCGCAGCAATATAGTTTATATTCTTTATAATTCTTAACATTTCTCTCTATAAAATCAGTTACCAGCCCTCGCTCACCCCACGAACCATCTTCAGTAAATATCTTATAATTTACCTTTAAATCAATTAAATCTCTCTCCCATCTGGCAAAATTACTGTTCTTAAAGCCAGAAATAAAAAGAACATTATGACCCGAACTAACTAAATTTTTAGCCAGAAGATAAAGAGGTGCTACCCCAGCCCCTCCGCCTACAAGAAGAAAACCCTTATAATGGCCACCCACCTTATCTATCTCTATCCCTCTCCCAAAAGGGCCTGCAAGATCCAGAATATCTCCTTTTTTTACAGAGCTCAAAAACTCTGTCCCTTTTCCTCTTACAAGATAGAGAATCGAGAAAACATTAAACTTTTTCTCTATATCATATATACTAAATGGCCTTCTAAGAAATGGGTCAAAAACATAATCTGGACGGCATTTTACGCTTATAAATTGCCCTGGCATCGCATTACGGCATACACAGGGCGAAAAAATGTCAAGTCTATAAAAGCCTTCCCCATATTTCTCGGCGGATACAACTTCACCCTTAAATAATTCCATCTTAACCCCTGGCCTCTTCTTGGTTTCAAGATTTGCAACTAATCTTTACACCTTGGTAGCATTTCCTTTTTTGTAATGGAAAATCCTTAGTACTCCTGAATAGCTTTCACCTTAACCTTCGAATTTGTTCTCAGCTCTCTGATACCCTGTACTGCAGCTGATGCCCCGGAGATAGTAGTTATGGAAGGAACATTATAAAGAACAGCAGCTGTTCTTAAATAATACCCATCACTTCTCGCGCCGCTACCTTCGGGAGTATTTATAATAAGGTTAATCTCCCCATTTTTGATTAAATCTAAAACGTTGGGTCTTCCCTCTCTGATCTTCAGGACCAGGTCACATTTTATCCCCTTGCTTTCCAAGAACTCCCCGGTACCTTTTGTAGCAATTATTCTAAAACCAATATCCACCAGGCTTCTGGCAATAGGAACTATAACCTCCTTGTCCTTATCATTTACACTTATAAATACTGTCCCTGATACAGGAAAAACTTGATTGGTAGCAATCTGGGACTTGGCAAATGCTACACCAAAGCTTCCATCAATTCCCATTACCTCACCTGTAGATTTCATTTCTGGCCCAAGCACAGTATCGATGCCAGGAAACCTGTTAAAAGGCATAACTGCCTCTTTTACACTGAAATAATTGAGAGAAAGAGGATCAACCCTATCAAAATCTAGCTGGCGCAATTTTTTTCCTGTCATTACCCTGGCAGCAATTTTGGCAAGAGGAACTTTGATAGACTTGCTAACAAAGGGCACTGTTCTTGAAGCTCTCGGGTTAGCCTCCAAGACATATACTGTAGAGTTCCTTACTGCATACTGGATATTTATCAAACCCACCACACCAAGTTCTTTTGCTATTTTATATGTATATTCCTTAATATCATCAATGACTTTTTTACTCAAAGTAAAAGGTGGAATTACGCAGGCACTATCTCCTGAATGTATGCCTGCTTCCTCAATGTGCTCTAGTATACCTCCGATAAAAAGCTCCT
>JACIXO010000336.1 GCA_014360385.1 Actinomycetota bacterium
GTATTATTGTCAAGCTACTGGAACTTTTTAGAGCAGGTTTTACATTTCTTGTATTGCCAACAGTTTGTCACAGATAGAGCTGCCCATTGATTTATCTGGCTTGGGTAAAGGTGATTGGAAGAAATGTATTAGGCGTTGAAGCAACCTCACAATTGTGGTAAAGTTTTCTCCAAAATCCTTAATTTGCAAAGTAATCTTGTTTTCTTGTTTTTTAAGTTTATCGGCATTTTTGGAAGGTTTGGCAGATGCCTGAAGAATCTGTTGTAGCTTACAACAATAACATTATAAGTTTTGTGATATTTCTGGCCATTAGTTTTATTGTGCTGCTAATACTCGTGCTTCAGTCGAGGATATGGGTTCGTAAAACTACTAATACCACACCCAGGAGATCCAGTAAGAAAAGCTTCAAAAATCTTGCAAATGATTTACTTGGGGCTTCTTTAAGGGGAGAGTATCATGGCGGTCAACAGGGTAGCCAGCCCGGGGATGAAAACCTTGTTTCTACTAAAGGTTTTGATTATCCTGTGTTTTTTCGAACAAATCCTTACTGGCTTAAAGGTGCTTTCCTTTTCGCAGTTTTTTTTATTTTTGCTATTTTTTTTATCTTTATTGTTACTATATCATTTGATTTTTCTCAGCATCCGATGGTAGGTGGAGGTTTGTTTCTAATTCTAATTTTAATTTTTTTTCTTGGGATGGCGCTGGTTTATCTGGTGAAGTCTAAAGTTATCGAGTAGCAAACCATACAAAGATGGAGTTAGAAGGTGGTAATCATAAAGTGTTTTATGCCATTAAAAACAACTTAAATCTTCTAATAGTAGGATTTGGCTGCTGTAAACAGGAAATATATGCCACAAGAGGGCCTCTGTATGATATTCAAAGATTTGGTATTAGCTTTGTGAATCTTCCTGAGGATGCAGACGTGCTGGTGATCCAGGGGTTCTTTAACGAGAAAGGCATACAAAGAATCCTGGAGATTTATGAAAGAATGACAATGCCCAGGTGGGTTATCTGTGTGGGGAAATGTGTTCTTAGTTCAACTTTTCCTGGAAAAAAAGCTGGTTTCAGAGAAGGAAACCTGCTTGAGAAAATTACCTCAAGGGTAAAAGTTGATGTTTTCGTTCCAGGCTGTCCTCCCAGACCTGAGGCTTTTTTATATTCTATTCTTCGACTTATGGACAAAATCGGATAGGTTTTAAGTGTTGAGGTTTAAAGATGGATAGAGGCATTTCGGAAGAACAAATAAAAAATGAAGTTCTAGGATCTCCAGGGCTTGTTTTAATGGATGAAGTAGAAAGAGACCTTAGATTTTCCCTGGGGTCTGAATTAGAAGTTATATGTAAGGTGGGGGATGAGATTTTTTGTGAAGTTGCGAAGGAAAAGCTCGCCAGGGTTTTAGGAGAACTCAAAGGTAATGTTAAGTTTGGAGTTGAAAACTTAAGCTGTATAAAACTCTGCGATCAGAGCCCAAAACCTTTTTTGCTTATAAGCTTGTTTTCAACTTTGAACGATTTCTGGTTTTTGATAAAGGTAAAGCTCTCTTATCCCTTTTCCAGGAACGAGTACAACGCGGTTCTAGATGTTGTAGGAAATTATTTCTCATCTGCCAAACTTTATAAAGATGAAGATATAGATAGATCTCTTGCTTATCTTCAGGACATTAAAGTTTGCAGCCAGACTCTGGATGGTCTTGATGGTTTTGATATCTATACTTCCTGTTACAATGGTGAGATTGGAGAAGTTTGGCTTGATAGCTCTA
>JACIXO010000337.1 GCA_014360385.1 Actinomycetota bacterium
TTCTTTATGAACTCTTCCACTCTTATAGTAGAAATATACCATATTTTAAAATTATATCAAAAAAAAGAAATGAGAAGGAAAGAAAAAGAAGAAAAGAGGAAGCGTCTACAATTTCATGATAGAAACTATGCTACATTCCTTGCTAATTCCTTCTTACGCTCTTGTTAATATTCGTCCCATTTTCCGTTCAGCTTTAAGGGTCACAATTTTAAAAGTGTATTAGTTCCACCTCTATACTAGCTCATACCACGTTTCTTAAAACTCCTACTTATATTGTTACTGGGTTGTTTTGCTTCTATCTAATTAATACATTATCGGGTGAGCCTTCACTGATCAATAAAGAAATTGGAGACGCTTTCCTTAATGTTTACTTAATGGTTGCTCTAGTAATCTTATGAGTATTTAGGAGTAGGAGGATATAAGGTTTTCACTTTACTAAAAAACCAATATTTCCTATACTTATACGAAAAAGATATATAGGTGCTCTATAACTCGACATATATAACTTGTTTTTATTTTTTGGAGATAGTACCGTTGAATTTGAAGGGTGTACTTATAAGCGTTGAGGGGAAGCTATGGATAAAAAGGAATAAATCAAAATTGAGATAGAGAAAATTCCAGATGTTCTTCTGGATGAGGTACTGGTGATGATGATTTTGAAACTGGGGGCTTAAAACAAATCAGTAATTTTCATATAATCTCCGACCCAGGCTACCTAAAGTAGCCCTCTACTATGGAGCTTGGGCGATAGGGTTAATCTGGAAACGGATTAGCCTCCCGTATTTGGAAAGGAGATTTAGAATGAAGAATTTACCTATATTTACCTCAGTTATTTTCCTCGCTATTTCTTTTATGCTTTTTGTACCTTCCTGCAAAAAATCTGTAGATACCGAGGTTATTTTAGCTACCACCACAAGCACGCTTGACTCAGGTCTTCTTGATGAACTCCTTCCTGCATTTGAAAAGGAGACTGGTTATGTTGTGAAACCCATAGGGGTAGGGACAGGTGAAGCTATAGAAATGGGAAGAAGAGGTGAAGCCGATGTTATATTAGTTCATTCAAGACCTGATGAAGATAAATTTGTGGAAGAAGGCTATGGTGTAAATAGAAGAGATGTTATGCATAATGACTTTATAATAGTTGGTCCCGAAGATGATCCTGCAGGTATAAAAGGACTTTCTTGTGAGGAGGCCTTTAAGATTCTGGCTGAAGGGAAAGCTCCTTTCGTTTCAAGAGGGGACAATTCTGGAACTCACAAGAAGGAACTTGCCATCTGGAATAAAGTTGGGGTAGAACCTCAAGGAGATTGGTCCAAAGGAGATTGGTATATAGAGACTGGACAGGGTATGGGAGAAACCTTAAGGGTAGCAGATGAGAAAAAAGCTTATACTCTTACAGATAGGGGAACCTATCTCTCTACAAGAGATTCTCTTGAACTTGTTATCCTGGTTGAAGGTGATGAAATCTTGTTTAATCCTTACGGAGTAATTGCTGTAAATCCTGAGAAGCACCCTGGACTCGACATAAACTATGATGGTGCGATGGCTTTTATAGAATTTATAACTGGTCCCAAAGGACAGGAAATTATAAAAAATTTTGGTGTTGAGGAATTTGGTCAGCCTCTTTTTTATCCTGATGTTATTAAATAACGATTAGGTAAAAAGCTACATTAAAAGCTACATAAAAAGCTATGGGTATTAAAAATAGATGCTTAAGGGCTTTTGGATTTTTAAATACTTTAACCAAAAGATAAAAA
>JACIXO010000338.1 GCA_014360385.1 Actinomycetota bacterium
TTATCTGTAGTAATATGACCGGCAAATATCCATTAGCTAAAATCCCTTCTTAACTTATCCAAATTGGGACCGGTTATTATGGATGAATTCTTTTTTCTCTTCTGTGCTATGAATTCTTTTTCTTTTTTTAAAAGGTAGTTTTCCATGGTGAGCTTTCCAATCATATGCTTTAGCTTACATATTTTTAGTTTTAGCTTTCTAAAGCTTAAGTATTACTTTCCGATGTTCCATGAAATATTTGCCATCCAGATACTACCTTTTCCATCTTGTTATAAGTCCTAGGTATATATCATTTTCTTTGGCTAACTCTAGTATCCTTTCAGTACACTTTCTACTATCTCTATTTTGAAATCCTTAGAATATTTTCTTCTGTGTATGCTCATTATCTTTTCCCCCTCCTAGTCTTTAATTATTATAACCTTCCTTAAGAATATGTCCGACTATAGGGGTTCAATCCACAAGAATTTTTAATGCCAAGCTATCAATAGAAGACCAGCTTTAGGAAAAAACAGAGCCCTACACGCAGTTTTCAGTAACCATGTCTTAACCTGGAATAAATATGATACTTATGCAAGCTCTCCACAGGCAAAAGGGCAAATTGAGCAGTTCTGGGGAACTTTGCAGGACAGAGTGATACAAGAGTTTTAAGTAAACAAAATAAATAATGTGGGAAAGGCTAATGGATTTATTGAAAAAATATATACCAAAGTTTAATAAAAGGTTTTCTATTGCACCTAAAAGGTAGTTCTGCAATTAGAAAGGTTGCCAAAGATATTAATATTGACCTGCATTCTCTACAAGAAATATACAAAAAAAAACTTTAGGTAATTATAAAACTTTTGGCACCAATATATTTGTAATATAATGGTGCCTGTGGATATAGAAACATTTTAAATCTATTACAAAAACCGAAAATAAAGCCAAATCGTTCTTTGAAAAAATTCTGCTTTAAAAAATGGCAATATTTTTGTCCAAGATGTAATAGTGGTATGAACCCCAAAAACTAGAGACTTTCCTATCTTAACTCACAAAAAAGATCACAGGATTTATTCTTAATGAATATATCTTCAAATTCCTTAAGGAGGCAAGTAGCCAATTGAGGAATGAAGCCTTTTAGTGTTATAAACATCTTCTATAAAATACGGGATTCTCTCTATTGCATCACCATATGTCTCATATTCCCAGAGGTATACCTCTTCTCCTTTTAGAGTTTTAAAAAAAGATTCAATAAATGCATTGTCATAGGGGCTGCCCTTGGCAGACATTGATATCAAAATACCATTTGCATTTAAAAGATTGATATAATCATAACTGCAGTACTGGATGCCCTGATCGGAATGATGGATAAGATTATCCGTATTTCTCTTTATTATTGCCACTTTCAGTGCTTCCAGAGCAAGTTCAGCTGCCAGAGTCCTTCCCAAGGCATATCCCACTATTTTTCGGCTGAATGCATCTATTATTGCTTCAAGGTATACAAAGCCGGTAAGTATTCGTATATAGGTAATATCAGCGCACCAGAGCTGATCTGTTCTTTCTAAAACTAGATTTTTGGCTAGGTTTGGATAAGTTCTAAAACTGTGTTTTGAGTCGGTGGTAGATACAAATCTTTTTTTCTTTCTGCACTGCAATCCCATTTTCTTCATTATTTTGGCTACTTTCTTATGGTTTACTACCATTCCCTTCCTTCTTAATGCCGCTGTAATCCTTCTGTAGCCGTATGAAGGTAAATCACAGGCAATAGACTCAATTGTA
>JACIXO010000339.1 GCA_014360385.1 Actinomycetota bacterium
ATTGGAATCTTTGGATCTCTCGCAAGAGAGGAAGACATAATCCACGATGTGGATGTCATATTGGAGTTTTCCGAACCAATAGGCTGGGAGATCGTGGACTTGAAGGAGTTTCTAGAAGATTTGCTAGGAGTTAGAGTGGATATTTTAACGAAAAAGGCTGTTATGAGCAAGCCTCTGCTCTGGAAATCTATTGAAAGGGAGATCGTGTATGTCTAAGAGGAGCCCGAAACTCTTCGTTCATGACATGCTTGAGGCAATCGAGAAGATAGAGAGGTACATGGAATCCATTGATGATCCTGAGGAGTTCAAGGAAAGAGATATTGTGATTGATGCAGTTTTGAGAAACCTTGAGATTGTAGGAGAAGCTGCAAGAAACATCCCGACGGAAATAAGGGAGAAATATCCTGAAATACCATGGAATCGAGTTATCGGCCTGAGAAATGTGGTTATTCATGGTTACTTTGTCGTCGATCTTGACATAATATGGGTAATAGTGAAGCAACAGCTTCCAGAGCTTAAAGAGGTGCTTTTGAGTATGTTTGAGGAACTGGGGGGTAGTTTATGAAAAAAATTTATTTTTGGTATAAATCAGCCTCAAAACCCGAAGGCGAAGATGAGGATAAATTCTTTTTTTATGAAGTTGAAGAAGAACATAGTATAAGAGAGCTTGTAAGAGTTTTAGACGGCAAGATTATCGGCAACAGATTAAACTTTAGTGAAATTCACCCAGACAACCCCTCAATCAAAAGATGGATAGAAACGATTATCAGTAATTACCCACAATACAAAAACTACGAAAGAGATGTAGAAGATTTAATTAACACTTATAGGTCTGCACTTCAAACAAAGTCCAAAGAAAAAGAGAAATTTGTTGTAGGCATTCTTCAATTAAGAGATGTTCTTTTGTTAGTGCATTGTAGAAAAGATCCATCACTTGCAGAGGTGAGAGACAAACTTTATTCAGTAAGAACGGTTTTACACCCTAAGAATATTCTGAGAGCTGATATTATTAAAAATGAAGATGGAGTGTTGACTTTTGGAGCCTTTGAGTACAGTAGGAAATTCAGTAAGGGGCATGCTGAATTCTGGGGATTAGATCCAGAAGATGTGGGGTGGGAGTTATTGGGAGACATTATATTAACGGTAGAACTGGAAGGTTTCTCTTTTCCTCTTCAAATACTTGTCGATACTGAACAATTACAAGAAATGTTCAACGAAAACAGAATATCCCCAATGGGTAAAATTAAAATTGGACGTGAAGAAGGAAAAATTACTAAGGTTAACGTATATCATAAAACAATGGACTTTCAGAGTTTTTATGATTTTTACATCACAGAAACTGAAAAACTTGAAAAATACAAGAAAATCTTTAATGAAATTGTTAGAGCTCAAAAAACGATTTTAGATTATCCAGAAACTCTAGGCTTAGATGATAAATATCGATACGAAGAAGACAAGATGTACCTTTATGAGATTACTACAGAAGGTAAAAGAAGAGTAACTAAAAAAGAGCATCCGAGGTATTTTATAACGTTTTTTACTAAATCACGTCCTGGGATTTTTCCTTCTAGACCTTTTGTTTTAGAATTGTATAATGCCATTTTTGAGAATACTTCGATGGCTTTGTGGCATGCAGGGGAAGATTCCTCGCTAGAACCACTGGTAATAGGCGGATTAGAAGTATATAACAAAATTGAACTGCCTGAAAAAGTCCGATTGTTTTCTGAAGCTTTACTAAATAAAATCCAA
>JACIXO010000034.1 GCA_014360385.1 Actinomycetota bacterium
AGGGATGTGTCTGACTTTGTAGTTGTAACCATAGGAAGTGGAATAGGTTGTGGGATAGTAGCAAATGGAAATTTTTATTATGGTTACTCAGGTGCAGCTGGTGAATTTGGGCATATTAAGGTAACAGAAGATGGCCCTATTTGTGAATGTGGTAAAAGAGGATGTCTGGAAGCTCTTGCTGCTGAACCTGCTATAGTCAGGAAAGTATTGGAATGTATAAAGCTGGGTGAAGAAAGTACTCTTAGGAAAGTTTTATTTCAGAATAGGGAAATAACCATTGAGGATGTGTTGAAAGCAGCAAAAGAAGGAGATAGTCTGGCACAGCGGATTTATCACAGCGCTGGGACTTATTTAGGAATGGGTATAGCTAATCTTGTAAATATTATTAATCCCCAGAGGGTAATTGTTAGTGGAGAGGGTTTGAGGGCTGGAGAGTTACTTACTAGTCCCATGATTAAAGCTTTCCAAGAGAATTGTTTTCCTTCTATTAAAGATGTTACCGAATTGGTAATTGAACCTTTGGGAGATGATGCGTGGGCAAGGGGGGCAGCTAGTTTAGTGATAGAAGAAATATTTAAGGCTAAGGCTTTCATTTATAAAAATGGAAAGTTAAGGGTAACGTTATATAGGTAAAAGAAAAATAAAAAATTAATATTTTTTTATTTTTCTTACTTTATTAAGTGAAT
Source organism: Actinomycetota bacterium (assembly GCA_014360385.1). Taxonomy (GTDB): domain Bacteria; phylum Actinomycetota; class Humimicrobiia; order Humimicrobiales; family Humimicrobiaceae; genus JACIXO01. Next base: position 687 of record JACIXO010000034.1, read on the forward strand.
TAAGTTGAGAATTTTAAAGAAGGAGGTGGATATTATAGGAACTAGAAAAGTTAAGTATTAAAATGAGCTTTTGGTTAGTCATCTAAAAAAGGAGAGTGAAAATGAAAGAAAAACTGTTAATATGGATAGCAGTTTTAATAGTAAGTGTATTTATGGGAACTATTTTTTGGCTAAGTGGTTGTGCACCATCGGCTGAAGAAACTGCATTTGAAACTTCAGCAGTACAAGAAACAGAAGCTGAAACTGCAGAAGCCAAAGAGTCTGTGGTTGAAAAAGTTGCTATCACTTATTGGCATACTATGAGTGATGCTGAAGAGGTAGCTCTAAAAAAAGTAATTGAAATGTTTGAAGAGCAATATCCCAACATTAAAATAGAGCCGACACGGGTGGCTTATGATGATTTCAAACCTGCTCTTCTGACTGGGATTGCCGGTGAGGTTGTTCCAGATACTGCTAGGCTGGATATAATATGGGTTCCTGAGTTTGCTGAAATGGGTGCACTAGTAGCGTTGGATAAAGAAATGGAAGGATTTGATGAAATTATTGCCAACACATATCCGGGTCCCACATCAACTAATTTCTGGAAAGGGCATTACTATGGACTACCACAGGATACAAACACACAGGTTCTGGTATGGAACAAGCAGATGTTTAAGGAAGCTGGTCTTTCTGAGCCACCACAAACTATAGACGAATTTGTAGAATATGCTACTTTACTCTCTAATCCTGATGAAGAGGTATATGGTTACACAATGGGGGGAACATATTTTTGGGCTCCAGCTCCCATCTTCTATGCCATGGGTGGAGAAATTACAGATCCCGAGATTACTACTGCAACAGGATACATTAATGGAGAAAAGAGTGTAGCAGCCTACCAGCTACTTGTGGATATGTATAAAGATGGATCTCTTTCACCTTATGTTCTTGGTGGTGGAGGAGTAGGTGCTTTTGAAGGGCTTGCTACTAGTAAATATGCTATGATAATTGAGGACCCCTGGGCATATCCTATTCTTAAATCTGATTACCCAGAATTTGAAGTTAACTTTACTCTAGTTCCAAAAGGACCAGACGGGACTACCAGTTCTGTAGTTGGTGGCCAAAATGTAGTCATTTTTGAAGGTTCGCAGCATAAAGATGAGGCTATAGAATGGGCAAAGTTTTTGCTTTCAGAGGAAGCACAGTTAACTATTGGTGAGACAGGAGCTATACCTACTTTGACAACTGTGCAAGGCAATGAGAGGTTACCGGAATACTATGACGTTTTCATGGAACAGCTAAAAACTGCCAAAGCCCGTCTACCTCACCCTAAGTGGTCAGAGATAGATAATGTTTTAAATAATGCTTTTCAGTACATGTTAAGAGGTGAGAAGACTGTTCAGCAAGCTCTTGATGATGCTGCAGAGGAGATAAACAAGTTGATTGTGGAAGGATAAGGAGGGTAAAAAGTAGAAGACAATTGTCTGGAGGAGCTTAGAGCTTCTCCAGACAATTGGTTATAGTTGATTAAAAGGCAATAATGAAGGTTAGAAATATGAAGGTTGGAAATGAGATTTTAAATAAAAGCTTTTTTAAAAAAATCTTAAAATCAAAAGGAGCTTATTTTTTACTTCTTCCTGGCATGGGTCTTTTTTTAACTTTTATACTTTTTCCACTGATCTACTCTTTACGGATGAGCTTCTATAAATGGAATATTGTTAATCCAGGAAGTAGTGAATTTGTAGGTTTTAGTAATTATGTTAAAGTTATAAATGATCCTATTTTCATAAGAGCAGCTTTTAACACTATTGTTTATGCTTTAATGACAGTACCAGGACAGATTTTGTTTGCTTTGATGGTAGCCATCCTTCTGGAGCAGAAGATAAGAGGACGCACTTTTTTTAGGGTCGCTTTTTATATTACTGTAATTACTTCTTGGGTTATTGTAACTTTAGTTTTTGAGTATCTATTTAGTGGCCAAGCAGGGTTAGTTAATTTTGTATTAAAGGATGTATTGCATTTAGTAAATGAAAAGATAATGTGGCTAGCTAATCCTATCTTAGTAATGATACCATTAAATCTACTGGGAATATGGAAAGGAGTAGGCTGGTCAGCAATTATTTTCTTAGCTGCTTTACAAAATATCCCTCCTGAACTTTATGAAGCTGCTATTATTGATGGAGCAGGAATCTGGCAAAAAATTACAAAAATTACTCTTCCCCTAATTCGACCTACTTTGGTTTTTTTGGTAGTTGTCCTGACAATAGGAGCATTTAATGTATATATATCTGGTCTACTTATGACCGACGGTGGTAATCCCCTTGATTTATCTCACTTTATATTAACACTTATGTATAAAAAAACTTTTACTTATCTAGATTTTGGTTATGGGTCTGCTACAAGTTATCTCCTTGCTGCTTTTATTTTTATGATAAGTGTAATACAGATAAAACTTTTACGAAGAAGGGTGGAATATTAAAAGAATGTTAATAACAAAAGAAGAAAAAACTTTTCGAATTATTACCTATGTATTGCTTATTTTTGGTGTGGTAATTACACTCCTCCCATTTTTATATATGATATCTGTATCTTTTAAAAGTCAGATTTATACTTTTGAATATCCACCCAGGTTAATACCACGGAATCCTACTTTGGAAAATTATATCAATGCGCTAAGTAAGGATTTATTTGGTCGTAACTTTTTAAACAGTCTTTTTGTGGCGACAGCAACAACTATCTCAACTGTTTTTATATCAGCTCTTATGGCTTATGCATTTTCCCGAATGCAGTTTCCGGGAAAAGAGGTGCTTTTCTATATTTTACTGCTTGGTATGATGATACCGCCAGTAATGCTCATAATTCCTCAATTTATAATTGCTAAATATTTGCACCTTCTTAACAGTCTCTGGGGTCTGATTGTAGTATATGTTGCAGTTACTCTTTCCATGCAGACTTTTCTTTTAAGAAGTTTCTTCGAGACTATACCAAGAGAACTCGAGGAAGCAGTTTTGGTGGATGGTGGGAGTAATTGGGTTATATTTACAAAGGTAATCTTGCCTTTATCAAAACCAGGACTGTCGGTTGTAGCTATTTTTACTTTTCTTTATGCCTGGGATGAATTTCCATGGGCTCATGTGGCTATAAGAGAGAGCTCTCGCCGAACTCTACCTGTAGCTATAGCTCTTTTTCAAAACCAGTATCTTACCCAATGGGGATTAGTGTTTGCTGCCACAACAGTAGCATCGATTCCAGTTATTATTGTATTTATAATTTTCCAGCGATATTTTATCCAGGGTTTTGTTACAACTGGTCTAAGGAGATGATGCATTTATTTGGAGAGAAGTTTTGAAAGTGTAGAGTCTTGAATGAGCACCAGATTAAAAAAACAATAGTTAGTAAGTTATTAATAAAAATGTAATAAATTTGTAATAAAAAGGGAAAAGTATGAATTATTTATTTAGAAAAAGTATAGAAATATTGAAAGAATACCAAAGCACTTCAGGAGCTTTTATTGCTTCTCCAAACTTTGACGTCTATAAGTATTGCTGGTTTAGAGACAGTACATATTCAGCTTATGCTCTGGATCTTGTAGGTGATCATATTAATGCTGAGAAGTTTTATATATGGGGTACTAAAGTAATAGAACGCTATAAGGAAAAGATAAAACGTGTTGAAGAGAAGTTACAAAAAAAAGTAGATTTATCTCCTGATGACCTTCTTCACACTCGCTATAACGTAGATATGTTAGAAAGTAATGACAACTGGCCTATTTTTCAGCTGGATGGCTTTGGAGTATTTTTATGGGGTATTGCGCAGCATATAAGACTTACAGGCTGTAAAAAAGTACTTATTATGGGTAAAGATGGTATTGATTTGACTATTCGTTATCTCTCTATTTTGTGGGATCATCCTTGTTATGACTGCTGGGAGGAGTATGGTGATAAGATTCATGTTTCTACTCTTGCTAGTATCTATGGGGGTTTGTCTAATATAAATTACTTTCTAAAGGATGAAAAGATTAAAAAGCTAGCTCAAGATATTAAAGAATTTGTGCTAAAAAATGGAGTTAAGAAAGGACATTTAGTTAAATTTCTAGGAACTGATATAGTGGATGCTAGCTTATTATGGGTTTCAGTGCCTTTTGAGATGATAGAACCATCACATCCTCTTATTAAAAATACTGTAAAAAAAATTGAGAAAGATTTAATAGTTAAAAATGGAGGCCTCCATAGATATAAAGAAGATTCATTCTATGGAGGAGGTGAGTGGATAATCTTAACCGCATGGCTTGGATGGTATTATACTAAAATTGGGGAATACGAAAAGGCAAAAAAACTGAAAAAGTGGATAGAAAAACAGGCTGATGATTTTGGGCAGTTGCCAGAGCAGGTACAACATTCTCTGTATTTTCCAAAGGAATATGTAAAATGGAAACTGAAATGGGGAGAAGTAGCTAAACCTCTTTTATGGTCCCATGCTCTTTACATTATTCTCTGCAATTCTATAGAACAAAAGAATCAGAATAGAGTCATTGCTGGCGAATCTAAAAGAGTGGAGATTGTTGATGTAACACCTTCTAAATCATTTTTTAAACCTGGAGAATCGGTACGTGTAGAATTTGAAATAATTAATTCTTCTTCTGAAATGGCTTATGTTACCTTATGTATTAGTATCTTATGGTTGGATAAGGAAATACATTTTGAAGAATTTAATATGCGTTTAATGCCTAAAGAGCAAAAAAAGCAGCTGTTTGAATTTTGTCCTGAATGTGAAAAATTCTTAGGTTACGGAGTAGATGCAATACTAAAAGACCAGAATGAAATTATTTTGGATGCTAAATCTACTGCTTTTGATGTATTAGAAGACTGGACATTAGCTCCACGGTATGGTTTTTTATGTGATTTCAGTAAATCTGAGGCTGATACGGAAGAGCGAGTAAAAAGTATTAAAAAATTTCATATAAACTGCATTCAGTTTTACGATTGGATGTACCGGCATCACAATCTAATTCCTCCTAAAGAAGAATATGTTGATGCTTTAGGAGAAAAGCTTTCTGATTGTAATTTACACCAAAAAATTAATTGGAATCCAAGAAACATTGAGATTATGCGTAATAGAAGACTTTCTGCTAATACCTTACGTAGAAAAATTAAAGAGGTCAAGCGTTATGGTATAGAAGCGATAGCTTATGGAGCAGTTTATGGTGCAGAGGAAGAGTTTGTAAAAGAACATCCAGATTGGGCACTCTATACCAATGATGATAGAATATTCAGTTTGGAAGATCTGATTTTTATTATGAATATCTCTAGAGATTGTGGATGGCATGACCATATTCTAAATGAGTATGCAAGGGCCCTAAAAGAGTTTGATTTCGATGGCATACATTTAGATCAATATGGTTTCCCAAGAGCTGCTTACTCTCATCTAGGTTATAAAAAAAAGTTAATAAATATGTCTAATTTATTTTATGAATTTATTACTGATTGCAAAAGAGTACTCTCAGAAATTAAGTCCAATGTAAAAATAATATTTAATGCGGTGAATGGTTGGCCCCCTGATACTTTAGCTAATCCTGAACAAGATGTGGTGTACATTGAAGTATGGCCTCCTCATGATACTTATCAGAGCCTTAAGGAAATAATTAGCAAAGCAAGGATATTTGCTCCGGGTAAGCAAATCGTTTTGGCAGCATATATGTCAATATTTAATAGAGTAGATAATACTCAAATTTCTGCTGCTGAAAGAGCTACTCTTCTCACTTTTTCTTCTATTAATGCCAATGGTGCCTTTCATCTCTTATTGGGGGAAAAAAGTTGTATTATTACTGATGGGTATTATCCTGCCTATATTAGACTTAGAGCAGACTTTGTTGAGGTATTTCAATATTATTGGGATTTTATAGTTCGCTATGAAAATTTTTTATTTGATCATAGCCTCAAAGATATTTCTTTATATGTTTCAGGAGGTATAGATGATGAATTAAGGATTGTAAATTATCCATATTCATCAATAGCCAAACCAAATACTATATGGGTTATATATAAAGAAATGCCCCGATATAAAGTATTAAGTCTGATAAATTTTCTAAACATACTGGATACACATTGGGATACTCTAAGAGTTGAGAAAGTTGAGTATGTTTATAATATAAAGATAGAAGCTACTATACAGGAAAAAGTAAAGAAAATTCTATTTGCTTCTCCAGATTTTACTCTAAAGCCTCAAAGCCTTGATTTTCAGTTTTTTAAATCTAAAAAAGGAGAAGGTATTAGATTTGATGTTCCTATTTTAAATTGCTGGGATATGATTATTTTTGAACTAGATCAATGATTTTAAACTTAGAACGAGTCTGTGAATAATTTTGTGTCCACCTCAGTAGCGTCGATTTTAAGGCTATTACCTGAGCCCATAAAGTTGCTGAAACAAGTTGCTTTTATCCTGATATTATTCATCCACAGCCTTTCCAAACTGGGTTAAGGCTTCGGTTTTCCCCTCCAGCTTTTCTTCTATAGAAAGCTTATCCTTTTTAGAGCTAAAAATATGATATGCAAATTAGGGGTAATTTTAAGAAAGAGGTATTGCAATTTTTTTACCATATGCCCAGACACATTGAAATACTCATTAAGGCATTCCTCATCTTCCATATACAGCACTAAAATTCTTCATATAGCATCATCTATTGTCTCATTGGAGGTAAAAGGGCTTTGCCTTCTACCCAACTCGTACGAGGATGCATCTATTTGTACCATTATCCCCATAGCAGGCTTTTCCTGCTCATGTCTATTACTCTCACAGAGCTGTTTTTATTCAACTTCTACTTTATTCTAAGTACCTGCCTTCCTGATAATCCTGAGATTTTTGCCGCCTTTTTACTATTATTCTCCTATCTGATATTAACTATCCTACTTTTATTTATACCATTTCCCTCTTTCCATAGGTGACATTTTCTCTGATAAGTTATTAGGTAACGATATCACTGATAAAAAAAATTGATTAAAAAACTTGACATCCTTCAATTACCTGAGTAAAATTCCATCTTCGGAATAATCCTAAAGCTTGTGTATAATTATAGAAAAATATGTCTACGTAAGACTTCTTAAAAACCTCTTTAGATCTCTTTGGTTACTTTAGCTTAACAGTAGTTAGTTTGGTAATTAGTTAGTAGCAGTTAGTGGCTGTTTTTAGATCTTCGAAGCAGTTAGGTTGGAAGAGAAAGCTAAAGTAGCACACTATAGCTACTCAATCAAGCAAAAACTTAAATAGGCTAGAAATAAAGGATAAAAAACATAATAAGAAGGATAATGTGATACTGTTAGCTAAAGTAGCGGTATTAGCTAGGGATATGGGCACTTAAATTGTAGCCCGATAGATACTCATAGCCCAAACCTTTGTGAAAGAAAGGAGGGGGTAACTATGAAGTATTTATTGGGGTACATCTAGCCCAGTACGAACCTAGTACAGAAGTACAGTATATGTTAACTTTTTACATACCCTTTTAATTGAAAAACTATTTTAAAAGATAAAATAGGAAAGGAGTGTGGAAAATGAGAAAAATAGTAGTATGGGCAGTAACATTAACATTAATTATCTCGATAGTTACGAGTTTATCTTTAGCTGGTTGTAAATGTGCAGCAACTACAACAGAGGAAACTACAGCTGTAACTACAGAAGAGACTACATCAGAAACAGTAGAAGAAACTACCTCGGTAACCACTGAAGAAACTACAGAGGAAACTATTGAAGAGGCTACTGAAGAAACTGTAGAAGAAACAACGGCAGAAACAGTGGAAGAGTCTGTAGAAAAGACGGGTGAAGAGACAACCACGGAAACAACTGCTACAGAGTAATTATTAATAAAACCAGTGAAATCTGAGTTATAAAATTTTATTAGATAAAATTTCTGAAATATTGAAGTAAGATAGAACCATAGAATCTACCAAAGTGGTTGACTGGCGCACTCCTTTGATCTGGTTGGTTTCTGCAGGAGGTGAAAGGGAGTGCGCCATTTAGTATTGATTTCGTACTTTTAGGTAGGAAGAAGATTGATATGGAGATATAGAAGTCAAACTAAAAATAAAAAAGAATGTAAATAAGCTTGACTAATATTCTTTTTCTGGTGGAGATGAGCGGAGTCGAACCGCTGACCTCTTGTCTGCCAGACAAGTGTTCTCCCACTGAACTACATCCCCACCTTTAACTTTGAACGTCCATAATTATAGCAAAATTGTTGAGTTCTATGAATTCCTTCTGGGCTTTTCTGTAGG
>JACIXO010000340.1 GCA_014360385.1 Actinomycetota bacterium
CAAATATTAGTTAAATTTTTTTGTATTATTTTGTATAATTTTTGATGAGTATGAGAGAAGAAATTTTGACGGTCAAGGAATTGGCTAAATATTTAAAGATGGATGAGTATACTGTTTATAGACTGGCAAGAAAAGGAGTGTTGCCGGGGGTTAAAATTGGTGGAGAGTGGAGATTTAAAAAAGATTTGATAGATAAATGGATTGAGGAGAAATCTTTAAATAAAGGAAAACAAAAATTATGAATCACAAAAATAATAAAAAATTTGTGGAGTTAATCTGGCAGGGCAAATATAAGGAATTTAAATTGAAAGATAAAGTTTCTATTGAAAGACCTAATTTGCCCTTTCAGGTTATAGAAACAATTAATGAGCCAAGAATAAAAGAAATAGAGGGTACACTTCTTGAAGGAACTTTTTATCCTAAAGTTAAATATCCAGAAAACTATCCTAAAGATTGGAAGAATGTTTTGATTTGGGGAGACAATAAACTGGTAATGTCTTCTCTTTTAAAACAGGGCTGGGCAGGAAAGATTAATTTGATTTATATTGATCCACCATTTTTTACAGGGGCAGATTTTACGATAAGGACCAAAATTGGAGATGAGGAAATTGAAAAAGAACCTTCCATAATTGAAGAGCGGGCTTACAAAGACACTTGGTCTGGTGGAATTGCTTCTTATCTTCAATATATGTATGAAAGACTTGTTTTAATGAGAGAACTTTTAGCAGAAAATGGCTCAATTTATGTGCATTTGGATTGGCATGTGGGACATTATGTAAAAGTTTTAATGGATGAGATTTTTGGGTATGAGAATTTTAGGAATGAGATTGTGTGGGTTTATACAGGTCCTTCACGACAAGAACAAGATTTTCCAGATAAACACGATGTTATATATAGATACTCAAAAAGCAAAAAATATATTTTTAATGCTGATGACATCAGGATACCCTATGTTAAATTGGACACTGGAAAGACAAAAGGCATATTTAAAAAACGAGCATTATTGAGAGAAGAAGGAAAAATTCCTGAAGATTGGTGGAGTGATATAACTCCTGTAGCTAGACTCCATGCAACAGAACTTTTAAACTTTGACACCCAAAAACCCGAAGCTCTCTTAAAACGCATTATCCTTGCCTCTTCCAATCCCGGTGACATTGTTGCAGACTTTTTCTGTGGCTCTGGGACAACCTTGGCAGTTGCAGAAAAACTTGGCAGGCGCTGGATTGGATGCGATTTATCAAAGTTTGCTATTCAGGTTACAAGAAAAAGGCTTTTGAATATTCATAATTCAAAAGACCTATTAGATGAAAATAAAAAGAAATACGGCTATCCTGCAAGGCCTTTTGAAATCTGGAATATTGGAAATTATGAGACAATTTACTGGAAGGATAAAGAAGAGGATTATTTAAACTTTATGTTAAAACTCTATCAGGCAGAAAAATTAACAGGTTTTAGATATTTACACGGAAGAAAAGGAGATAGAATTGTTCATATTGGACCTCTAAATGCACCGGTTACAATGGAAGAAATAGAAAAGGTAGTTTTAGAGTGCAAAGCTAATGGTTTTAATAAGTGTGATATTTTAGGTTGGGACTGGGGGTATGGAGTAAATGAGTTGGGTAAAGTTTTTGCTAAGAAAAACGGAGTGGATCTAAAACTAATTCAGATTCCTTCTGTAAACGAACTAAAATCTGCTTTAGTTGGATTTGATTTAAGGCTTTTGCAAATTCCAGATGAAGTTGTAGA
>JACIXO010000341.1 GCA_014360385.1 Actinomycetota bacterium
AAGGAGGAATACTAAGAGGGAAGATTGAAAATGAAGGATTTAATAAACAAAAAACAGGGGTATAACCTTAAAGTACCCAATATAGCCTTTAGCGAAGTGGCAATTAAGAATTACTACTTACCTCTTTAAATTGCCCACATAATCTTACAAGCTTATGGAAAAAGGAAGTCTACTAAAAAATAAAATAGAAAAAGTCTTTGGAAGCATTGCCAATATATTTTACCTACTTTTGGAAGAGTTAAGAACTAAATTTATTGGACTAGAATTTTTAAATTCTGGGCCAATACAGATAAGACTTAAATCTCCTCCTTAGCTTTTGTAAGGATGCTTGTCCAGGTTTATCCCCTACACTCCTCTTGTAAGTTATGTTAGCACAACTTCTTAAGATAAACCATCCCCAAAATCCTACTAAATAAAAAATTGTTTTAATTTGACTATTTTATCAGTAGAATTGAAAAATCATTCTTCAGAGCTGTTAAGCAATTCGCCGGATTGTTTCATAGTTAGAGCTAGAGTATAATATAGCCAAGTAGATTCCAAGTAGATTAATAAATGGAGCGTTTGGAAAATGTCTAACAATGTTGTATCATGGCCTTGCATACGGAACTTGCTCATTGCTGCAGTGAAAATCTTTCTTACCCTCTTGGCTCTCTCTTTTGTTGTTGCATGCGGTGGTCTTAAAGAGAAAGAAATCCCATCGTCTAGCTCAGGGTCAGCCATCCCCCTTGTCTCCGTTAAGGAGATCTATAAGAATCCAGATGCCTATCGGGATAGGGTGGTGAAAATACAGGGCTATGGAGTAATTATGGCAACTTTTCCTCTGCCACCGGGGTATGTTGGCATGGACCGAAGAGCCATGTTTGTCGATATGGAGCAAAACAAAATTGTGGCTAAGGTTGATTGGGAAAAGCTCGGCAATATTGACCCTTATGACGAGGAGCATGTAAGGACATTTAAGGGGTACATAAGGATATTCAGTGGCGAGATTGGGCCCCCTGGCTTCGTAAAAGTGGAGACTTTTCCCTACTTCGAGATAACAGCAGTTGACTAGTTTCTTTCTTTTAACTTATTTATCTTTCTTTTTTATCTGGGCTGCTCGGAGAACTCTGATTAGCTAGGAAGTTAGTCAGAAGCAGCATCCTGACCGTGCAACTCGGTGCTTTGAGTAGGGTTGTCTTTGCCGAACTTAATCGCTTTGGATAGGATGGTTTTCTCTCGAGAGATATCCTTGAGAATGAGCTCCCTGGTTTTGATACCATCGCTTCTATCTTCCACGTGGTACACGATTCGGTGGCTCTGGAATGCGAGGTAGACTTCTTTGATAGCGAAATCTACCGTATAAGCACGATCTTTGCTCTTAAGATTACGCAGAACATTGCTTTGCTGTACTTTTTGCACTGGACTTTTAATGAGCAGCCATCTTTTGGGTCAATATAGGAATATCCGTGATAAGCAAATGCTGGTTTTCAGGTACATATCCCAGCAAAAGAAAAGCCTTTTCAACCTGATATTTTTGCTTCAAATATACTCCAAATCTTTTATAGTCTAATTCCCACGACTCAGTGAATGCCCAAAACCCCCCAGAAGAAGAACCTCCAAATCTTTTAATAGTCTAATTCCAACCCTTGTGCTTTAATTGATAATTTTAAATTATTACTATCTATAAAAGCGTAATTATTACCTTTTTCCATGTGTTGCTTCTATTGTATTTTACATTTAAAGATGATTATTGCTTCTTT
>JACIXO010000342.1 GCA_014360385.1 Actinomycetota bacterium
GTACCCCATTCCAATATCTGTAAATATGTAAAAGTCATATTCTTGGTTCTTTAAGTTGGTTATGCAGTTTTGATTAAGTTCACTTAATGTTCTTATTATTGCTCTCCCCCCTTCATTGTATATACTCTTTCCAATAATACTTCCAGCGGTTAGTCCATCAGCATCTAAGTGGCAACATACTATTATCTGTTTTCTCTCATCTATAGCATTTTCAATAAGTTCTGAAATAGATTCACTTTTTTCTTTAAATTCTTTAAAGTCCATTTTTTAATCCTATTCCAATTGTGCAACCTGTGGTTTATATTTCCAGCTTTTGTCAAGTAATCCACTTCTTTTATAATACTTTGAAAGTCTATGGATTCTTGCTTCAACCAGCTCTAGTGCTCTTACATTTTTTCCATCTTTCTTGTGCTTTTTTAAATGTTGTTGTAAGTTTTCCGCTTTTCTAATAAGATTCTCTAAATCGTAAGGAATTTGTGGCATCATATTGTGTTCTCTTAATATTTCGCATATACTTTTTCCAGTTATTTGTTTTTGTAGTGGAATCCCATATTCGTCTCTAAGTTGTACCCCTATTTGGCTTGGTGTTAAGCCTTCATTAGCCATTTTAATTATAAGTGATGTTACCTCTTCTGGAGTGTATGTTACCCAAGGTGGACTAAGCCTATAAATGGGTCTAGTTGAATGCGATTTACCATCCTTATGACAATACTGTCTGGTCATGTTCAAGCACTCTTATTTAGGTATATTTAAATACATTTTTATACTTTTGAAATTGTTCATGAAAATTTGTGGTTTAAATCTTTAACAGTAACCTATCTATATTTTAACTCCTTAGATTTAAGTAGTATATATTTATCATCTAAACATAATGGTTGTCAGAAGTTTTTAATCGAACTTTGTAACCATTCTCCTAGTGCTTTGAAAGCTCTCCCCCTATGAGACCATAAATTTTTTTCTTCTAAATTCATTTGGGCAAATGTTTTTTCAATATTTCCTGGTATAAATATTGGGTCGAATCCGAATCCATGTCTTCCCATTTTTTTGTATGCTATTTTTCCAACTATTTCCCCCTTAAATATTTTTATTAATTTATCTTTTTTAAATCCTACAATTGACACGAATTTTGCTCCTCTTTCTTTTTCTCCCTCAAGCAGTTTTAATATTCCATCACATCCAATTTTCTTATATACATATGATGAATAAGGTCCCGGAAATCCATTAAGTTTTTCTATAAACAACCCTGAATCTTCAATAATAATCGGGATTATTCTTTTATTAACTTTTTTTAGTGCATATAATACAATTTCTTCTAAAACATCTGACTGTATTTCAACTTTTTTTACATCTATCTTTTCAATTACTATTCCAAAATTTGATAGTATACCTTGTGCCTCTTGGATCTTGTTAATGTTGTTCGTTGCAAAAAAAATCTTATTATCAAAGTGTAGCATATCTTCCCCTCCTCTCTATTTCTTTAACATTCTCTAATATCTTAGTGGACATGTTGTATGTTCTAGAATATCCAGAAATAACCTTTTCAAATATTTGTTCAAAATATTTTGGATGAGCACTTTTTATCACCTGTTTAAAAAGATGGATGTCAACTGCTTTATCCTCAACTCTTTGAGAGTAAAATGTCAATCCAAAATCTATAATATATACCATGCCATCATTATTCTTAATAATAAAATTTGAAGTGGTCGGATCACCATGTATTATATTATGCGAATGCA
>JACIXO010000343.1 GCA_014360385.1 Actinomycetota bacterium
ACACTTATGCTCTACATCTTCTATCTTCTTCTTTCCATAACCGGTTAAAGCACCTTGACTTTATATACTCAACTTAAAAAACAAAGCCCCAGAAAAAAGACCAAGCACTTCTCCCAAACACTACTGACTACCAGTTTTGCCTCCTTACAAAAAAGCAAGTAAGTAGAATAGCAAAAAAAACCCTGGATGTCTACAATTTTATTTTCTAAACTTAATCCAACCGGGTTAATATTAAAGGTCCCTCCTTTGTAATGACAACTGTATCCTCAAAATGACATGAGAGTTTTCTATCCTTCGTAACTACAGTCCACATATTATCCAGGATCTCAACCTCGCTCCCACCTTCATTAAGCATCGGTTCTATTGCAAACACCATCCCGCTCTTCAAAACGGGACCCTGGCCAGGTGGTCCATAGTTCAATATCTGGGGCTCCTCATGCATGTTCCTTCCAATACCGTGACCGACAAAATCTCTAACAACTGAGAAACCATCAGCAATTGCTCTTCGCTCTATCTCATGAGATATATCTGATAACCTATTTCCAACAACACACTTTTCGATAGCCAATTCAAGAGCTTCATATGTTGCTTTATGAAGTCTTACAACCAAATCAGTTGTTTTCCCCACTATAAAACTCCTTGTAGCATCTGCATAGAAACCATCAAGTTTTACACCCACATCTACCGAAACAAGATCACCTTCTCTAACAATCCTTTTCCCTGGTATCCCGTGAACCACTTCCTCATTTATAGAAACACAGATACTGCTGGGAAATGGAACCGAACTAATCCTCCCAACATACCCTTTAAATGCAGGTATAGCACCTTCCCTGAGTATAAACTCCTCTGCAATGTCATCCAGATACTTGGTAGTAATTCCTGCCTTTAGAACTTCCTCAATTCTTTCGAGAACCCTGGCCACTATTTTACCTGCACGCGACATTATTTTGATTTCTTCATTTGACTTACAGACTATCATAAACTTTCCAGAATCCTTTTTGTAACTTCCTCCTCATTTCCATTTCCATCAACATTTATAACTAAACCCTCTGAAGTATAGTAGTCAACAAGGGGCTTTGTCTCATTTTCATAAACTTTAAGCCTGTTTAAAATCACATTTATCTCGTCATCACTTCTTTTTTTAAGCTTACCGCCACACCTTTCACATCTTTTCTCTTCTATATTCAAATCTCCTCCGTCAACTTTATAGACTTTTCCGCACCCTTCACAGACCCTCCTGTTAGAGAGCCTCTTTATTATTTCATCCTGGCTTACTTCTATATTTATAACCCGGTCTAATTTCATGTCCAAACTATTGAGAATTTCCGAAAACATTCTTGCCTGTTTCAAATTCCTTGGAAAACCATCCATCAAAAACCCACGAGAAGCATCTGTCTCAACTATTCTATTTTTTATTATCTCAAGTATTATTTCATCAGGAACCAGCTTTCCTTCATTCATATAGCCAAGTGCCTTCTTGCCAAGTGAAGAGCCTTTAGCAACTTCATTTCGCAAGATATCCCCGGTGGAAATGTGAGGTATGCCTAACCTTTCAGAAATCTTACAGGCCTGGGTTCCCTTACCAGCACCAGGGGGACCAAGCAAGACTAGCTTCATTTCAAGAACCCCTCATAATCCCTCATTATGAGCTGAGATTCTAACTGCCTCATTGTTTCCAGAGCCACACCTACCGCAATCAAAATGGATGTGCCACCAAAACGGAAAGGA
>JACIXO010000344.1 GCA_014360385.1 Actinomycetota bacterium
AACACCACTCGAACTCTCAGCAAAGCCATATGTGGAAATTCCCATAAAATCTATGCTTAGAGGAAGGTCAATTTCTCTCATAAGATCTACAAGAAATATAAGTCCTCCTCTCAGTATACTTATGAGAAGAAGATTTTTGCGCTGGTAGTCTTGAGTTATTTCTTTTCCGAGCTCAGCTACCCTTTTTTTGATCTGTGAGCTCGATATCAAGACTTCGCCAAGTATCTCACTTCTGGTTAGATTTTTTAACTCGTTTACCAAGGTTTTAACTATAACCTTCTAGACCAAACAACTAAAGAAAAAAGAAAATGTAGTTTGTCAAAGACAAACTTAGTATTTTATCCTGTCTATACTCTGAACAACTGCAATCCAGGTTGAACCTCTATTAAAAAGAACAAGATTTCCCTCAGCATCCTTGTAAGTAAACGGATCGAATATAGAGGTTCTCTCCCAGCTTCCTTCAATTACTTTACCATCCATAAAATAAAATGCTTTCCCTACTCCTGTAGTTCTTGCTGCCATATGACCAGCTGCATCTATTGGACCTTCTATGTCAGTAATCATCGCTATTATGTTGTTTACCTTTAATTGTTCCCCTTTTTCTCTATCAGTTTGTGGTGAGCCACCAACGAACTTAAGATAATTATTATTTTCTTTATCGTATTTAAAGTTAGCCAGAAATTGTGCAGTTGAAAAATCAATGCTTATGTCTGAAATGTCTCCTCTTTCTGAGAGGGGCGCATCAAGTTTGAACTTTAATGGAGATTGACCACCCTCAAGCGAATATCCCAGCCTTTTAGCATCTTCTTTTAATTGCAGGATAGACATATAGCCATTGTGAGGAGCAACTCTACTGTTGTCTCTCCAGTAAGAAGCTTGCGCTGTAATTGAACTATTACCAGTTTGGTCGCCAAGGACACTTAAGACATCAAGGCCAGTGTCTTCTATTATCTTGTAACATTCAGGGTATGTTCCCCAGAACACATATATTGGATCAAAACCTCTTGCAAACTCTGCATAATACTGTCTTGCACTTCTAACCGGACCAACTATTTCTGCCTCATGGGAAGAATATATAACAACATATCGTGTTATGCCGCCTTCATCAACAACTTCTATAACCACATCTGCAAGGTTGAGTCCTGATTGTGGTCTTGCATCAGGACTGTTTTCAATCATGATTGCAAAAGGTCTTAGATTTTTAATTTCCTCTGATATCGGAAGGCCGCTTAGAATATTTATATTTCCGGTTATCTGCATTTCAGTTATTTTCTCTCCTGGTTTCTCGGCTGATTCTGTAGTCTTTTCCTCTTTTTCTACAGGCTTTTCTATCTGGGAAGTAGTTTCCTGGGATTTCTGTTCTTGGCCCGAGCATCCATATAATACTATAGAGAAAGTCATAACCAGGGAGAAAGTCATAACCAGAATAATCGTCATTCTTATTAATTTACAGAGTAAGTCAAGTTTATAAAATGATTTTGAGGAGTCAAAAGATTTGTCTACAGAGCCCAGAAAATCTTTATCGTATTTCCTTGCCAATTAAATACCTCCATTCTATTTTTTTATTTAAAAGTTCTTTAACAGTTTACTTTTTATTTTTTCATTTATAAATTTTTTAACAGTTTCGTTTTTTTTATTTTTTCATCTGTTATTTCCACCATGTATATTAAGAGTTCAATTTTGCCCGGTTTACAAAGTCCACCAACTTAAGTTAAATCCATAGCAA
>JACIXO010000345.1 GCA_014360385.1 Actinomycetota bacterium
CATTTTTTGTAGATAATTTTCTTACCCTGAATAACATATTTAATATTACAAGACAAATTTCTATGCTTGGTTTAATGTCCATAGGAATGACTTTTGTAATAATTGGAGGAGGTATAGATCTATCTGTTGGCTCAATATATGGGTTAACTGCTATATTAGTTGGGATACTTTTACCTAGATTAGGTGGAAATGCTTTTCCAGGCGTTGTTGCAGGTGTTTTAATAGGTATGTTTTGTGGTCTTATAAATGGGCTTATTATTGTTTATGGAAGAATTCCACCTTTTATAGTAACTCTTGGTATGTTAAATATGGCACGAGGGATTGCTTTAATAATGACAAAAGGTTATCCAGCTACACTTTATACTGGGGGCGTAACAAACGAAACAAATCCATTTTTTTACTTTATTGGCCAGGGCTATGTTTCTGTAATTCCTATGCAATTTATTATTTTTATAATTTTTTTCGCGATTGGAGTTTTTGTGTTACACAGAACACCTTTAGGTATATATTTTTATGCTATTGGTGGTAGTGAAGATGCTGCTCGTATATGTGGAGTGAATGTTGGGAAAATTAGGCTTATTGGATTTATTATAAGTGGATTTATGTGTTCAATTGCAGGTATATTAGCTTTATCGTTTATGGGAAGTATCTTACCCACTGCGGGGAGTGGAATGGAGTTTGATACAATTACTGCAGTTGTAATTGGTGGGACCAGTTTAGCTGGAGGCCAAGGTAGTCTTGTCGGAACTTTTATTGGAGTTATTATTATTGGTATGATCAGAAATGCACTTGTATTACTTGGTGTTGATGCTTTTTGGCAAACTTTTATAATAGGAGCAATATTAGTTGTTGCAGTATTAATTGATTCATTAACACAAAGAAGATTTGAAATATTAAAAAGGTAGAGGTTGATAGATGTCAAAAGATTTGAAGATAGAATTTGTAAAGATAAGTAAAAAATTCGGAGGAGTTCAAGCTTTAGAAAATGTAACTTTTAGTATTAATATGAATGAAATTCACTCAATAGTTGGTGAGAATGGTGCCGGTAAATCTACGTTGTTAAGAATTCTTGGGGGTGATATAAGACCAACAAGTGGAGATATTTACCTAAGAGGCAGAAAAGTATATTTTAATGAGCCTAAGGATGCTAGAGTTCACGGAATAAGTGTGATTTATCAGGAGCTGAAACTATGTCCTAATATGAACGCATTACAAAATGCATTCTTAGGTAATGAGAAAAAGACTTTGTATGGACTTAACATAGTAGAAATGCAGAAGGAACTACTTTCTATACTCGAAAGTTTAGGTGTTAAGAATATTAATATATTTGCACCAGTTAAACTGTTAAGTTTAAGTGTTCAACAAATTCTTGAAATATCTCGTGCACTCTTACATGGAGCAGAAATAATTGTAATGGATGAGCCGACTTCTGCATTAACATTGGAGGAAGCTAGCAATCTATTAAGAATTATAAAGGAATTGAAAATTATAGGTAAAACCATAGTGTATGTCTCGCACAGACTGGAAGAAGTAATGAATATATCAGACAATATCACTGTTTTGAGAGATGGAAAATACATAGCAACAGTTAAAAAGAACGAAGTTACTAAAAGAGATTTAGTAAGGTTAATGGTGGGTGGAGTGAGGGATTATGAGAAAAAGAGAATTAGTGGAAAAGTAGGAAATAAGATTTTGGAAGTAAGAAACCTAACTAAAGT
>JACIXO010000346.1 GCA_014360385.1 Actinomycetota bacterium
TTTTCCCCAGAGCCCTTCCTCTCGTAATGTAGGAGACCTTGTCACAGTACAATTAACTTACAGATACAGTGGTTTTTCAGATTTGATAAGAAAATTGACAGGGAGGGATATTCTTATAAGAGCCAGGAGCTCCATGAGAATGGAATGCAGTTACTAAGGTTAAATAAGGGTACTAAGGGTAAAATAAGGGTAAAAGCTTGCAGGGCTCTATGCCGGAATATTCCGGAAGAGTTTTTAGCACCATCGGATACTGCGAAATACTACAAATCAATTCATATGAAAAAGATGAAGGAAAGATTAAGAAACAGTGATGGAGCCATTACCTTGGTGACTGTTGTTATGACAATGGCTATTACTCTGGTTTTGCTAGTAATTTTTGATTTGTGCAAGATATTTGCGGCAAGGGAAAGCACCAAAAGTGCTTCTGATGCTACCTCACTTGCAGTAGCCCAGAGTCTAATTTTTTTTGAAAGTCGAGAATGTGAGGAAATAGCAAATAAGGTGGCACAGATAAATGGCTGTAAACTGGTTGAAGTCTCTTACAATTATGATTGGGTAATAGTGGTGGTGGAAAAGGAATTGGAATTCATTCTGGTTGATAAATTTACTACCAGATATAGTAGAGTTCAGTCTGCTTCCAGGACCAGGGTTATATACCCCTGGGATAGTAGATTTGGGTATTGCAAGTCTTACAGGTTTAGCTATTAGCGCGATTCTTTTTCTCTTTAGGCCCAATACAGAGCTCTTGCAAGTTTAACCACTTAGTTAGTTCAGTATGTAAAATGAATTATGTAAAATGAATAAAGTTTCTTAGCTTAAATTTTTCGATCTAATATTTTTTAAGCTTTGGCTATAATCAAGTTTCGAGGGAGGTTTTATGAATAATTTAAATCAAGTTTTTTTGCTCGGGAATCTTACCCGTGACCCTGAGGTTAAGTATACTGATGAAGGGATCGCTATTGCTGAGATGAGGCTTGCAGTCAATAAAAGATGGAAGGACAAAGATGGTAAGGATATAGAAATTGTAGATTATTTTAATGTAACCGCATGGGGCAGTCTTGCTGAAAATTGCGTTGATTCACTTAAAAAGGGTGATAGAATTGTTATAAACGGGCATCTAAACTTAAGAAATTGGGAAGCAAAGGATGGAAAAAAGTACAACTTAACAAACATTGTGGCCGATGTCGTGGCAGCAAGTCTGGAGTTTAAAAGGCTTAAAATTTATAACAGAACTGAAGATGAGGAGGAGAATGAAGAAGAGGAGATGGTTGATGCAAATACCTGTTGATTTTATTATGTTTTAGAATTAATATCTATTCTGACATTTTTATTAATTTCAGCTAAACTTAAGGAGTAGAAGATGGCAAAGAAAAGCAAAAAGGGTAAAAAGGGCAAATAGCTAAGAAAAAAGAAGTCCTGTATTTTGGAAATCCGTAAGCCTTTAAGCTTTTTCTTGAGTGAGATACAGGACTTCTTTTTTTCTTTTTTCACAGTGTATAAAGCTAATGCAAACTGACAAGGTGAGGGCTTAAGTAAAACCTTGAGCTAAAAAGTTTTATGCAAGTAGGAATAATTGGTTTACCCAATGTGGGGAAATCAACCATTTTTAATATCTTAGCAAATGCAAGTGCTGAGGTTGCAAGCTATCCCTTTTCAACCATTGAACCAAATGTGGGAATTATAGAGGTTCCTGATGCTAATCTGGAGCCGCTTTCC
>JACIXO010000347.1 GCA_014360385.1 Actinomycetota bacterium
ACATAATCTCCAATAGGGATAGACAGGAAATCAAGATTTGACATAGGGTTAAATTTCCTCACCCCTGTTTTCCCAAGAGTTGCAGCTGTGGTTTCTGATTCTATTGATGCTCCCATCGTTATGATTCCATGAACCCAATCAAATGCTTCCTGGACAGGAACCCAGGTATCTGAATCTCTCCCCCCATAAATTATTCCGCCAAGCTCCACACCCTCAGGGTTATAAAACCCAGGGTCAAGGTTGTCAAGATTTTCTAAGCCAACAGTAAATCGTGCATTTTTATGCGATGGGGGTATTTCTTTCCCGCTTTCATCTCTTTTACCTGGCTTCCATATACCTGAATGGTTTATACCACTTGCAGGGACTTTTCCTGGCTTTCCAATCCAGTAAACACCACCCTCATCAGTAATCAAAACATTAGAAAATATAATCTCACCAGGCTTGTTGAGAACATTCCATATCACTGGATCATCTTCAGGATTTACGTCCTGGATTATTCCAAAAATTCCCTTTTCAACATTAACTGCATGAGCTTTTCCATTAATTTCTCGTATATACACTATGTCATCCCCTATTATGCTCTCTCCAGGAATCATCGCAGTTGAAGTTTTCCCACACATCGAAGGAAAGGCTCCAGCAAAATAAGTTACCCTTCCATTGGGACCATGAACACCCATTAAAAACATGTGTTCTACCAACCATCCTTCATGATAAGCCCTCTTTATCCCAAGTCTCATAGCCAGCTTCTTGAGTCCTATAGAATTCCCTCCATACTGAGTATTTGCTGAGTAGACCACATCTTCTTCCAAATCAATATAAATCCTTCTCTTATCAACATTTTTACTAACTGTTCCATCGAGTTCACCCTGTGAATGGACAAACTTGAAAAATCTGTTGGAAACTTCGTCCAGTTTAACAAATTCCTCATATCCTGGTCTAAAGAGAATATTCTCAGAATGTGCCACATAGCTCGAATCAGTAAGCTGAACAGCAGGAATAGAAAAGACAGAATTATTAAGACCCAGGCAAAAGAACAGGATGTACAATATTTTTCCCTGCATGATGTCTTTCATAGTCTCCAGTATCTCTTTCAAGCCCTCCTGTCTATCAGCTGTATTTATATTTGAACCAAGGCTCACACCTGGTGGTAGTAGTAATTTTGTGTTTTCTTTGTCTCTTGCCTGGTCTTTATACCCATCGAAATGAGCTGTATGTCCTTCTATCTTCAGTTTTATTTCCTCGCCAGTCTCAAGAGCTTTGTCTCTTATGTACTGGATGTCTTCTGGTGAATTATTTGAAACGAATATAGATTCTGGATTAAGTAGCTCTACAAATCTTGCCAAAAATTCCCACAAGTAAAGGTTCTTTATTTTTAACAGCTTGGCATAGCTATTCTCATCACATTTTCTTTTAAGTATGTCCACATTTTCAATAACTTTTCTGGAACATATCGTACGATCATCCATATATAACCACCTTCTAACCCTGTTTTTTTAGTAACAGTTTAAGTTACTTTAGCCTAAAATACATGCTTAAGTAAATGTAAGTTTAGAAAAACTTCCCAAGAAAGCTCCAGAACAAGATTTTTATATTATTTAAACTAACTCGACAGTGAGGAATGAATGAAAAAAATTTATTGAGAAAGAATTATACTAAAAAAAAGAAAAAAAATATAGCTAAATTTTTAAAAATCAGTTAAAATTAATTAACTTT
>JACIXO010000348.1 GCA_014360385.1 Actinomycetota bacterium
AGTGCTATTTTAAAAGTCTTAAAGGTAAAATAAGTAGAGTAGCCAAGGTAGAATACCTAAAGCAGAGTAGCAGTAGGGTAGCCAAGTAGCTAAGTGTATTCAAGTAGCATAGTAATCAAATAGCCAAGTGTAGCCAAGTAGCCAAAGAGTAGAAACTATGCGGGTTTTGTGTAAGCACTAACATTTGAGGAGAGGTTTGGATAAAAATGGTTGAAAAAGAGAAAAAAGAGCAAGGGGGAAGAAGGCTTCTTATTATAAGTCACGACGTCATAGGTACTCAGATGGCAGGCCCTGGCATAAGATTTTATGAGTTTGCGAAACTTCTCTCCCAATGTTGTGATGTTACGCTTGCAGCTCCAAACAAAATAGACATTGACACTCAGGATTTCAGAGCAGTCCAGTACAGATTAAATAACTACAAATCTCTGGCAAGACATACTGAAGAGGCAGACATAATTCTTATTCAGGGACACATTCTTTACTTCTTCCCATTCTTGAGAAACTTCAAAGGCAAAATTATTGTTGATTTGTACAATCCCTTTCATCTCGAGAGCCTTGAAATGTTTAGAGATATGGATGAGGCTGAACGGCTAAGAATTGACAAGAACAATCTTAATATTCTTAAACTCCAGCTTACCATTGGTGACTTTTTTATATGTGCAAGTGAAAAACAAAGAGGTTACTGGATAGGGATGCTAACTTCTGTGGGAAGGATAAATCCCTACAATTATGATGGAGATAACACTTTTAGAAGACTTATAGATGTAGTGCCTTTTGGAATCCCTTCCCAGCCTCCCCAGCACACAAAGAACGTTATAAAAGGGGTGCTTCCAGGAGTCAGAGAGGATGATAAGATAGCTTTGTGGGGGGGAGGCATATGGAACTGGCTTGATCCCATCACAGCTATAAAAGCACTCTGGGAGGTAACACGAAACAGGCAAGATGTAAAGTTAGTTTTCATAGGTGTAAAACATCCTGACCCCAATCTTCCCCAGATGAAAAAGTGTGTTGAAGCTATAAAACTTAGTAAGGAACTCGATTTATTTGACAAATATGTATTTTTCTATGAATGGACTCCTTATGAAGAGAGACAGAACTTTCTTCTTGAAGCAGATGTTGGTCTTTCCATCCACCATGAAAGGATTGAGACAGAGTTTTCCTACAGGACAAGAGTAATGGACTATATATGGGCAAAGCTTCCCATTATTACTACGAAAGGCGATTCAATGGCTGACATGGTGAAAAAGGAAAATATTGGGGAAGTAGTGGGATACGAGAATACACATCAGTTAGCCCGTGTGATGGAAAATATGCTTATAAACAAAAGCTTGAGGGACATTTACAAGAAAAATCTTGAAAGACTAATTCCCCAGTTTTACTGGGAAAATGTGTCTCGTCCCCTTATAGAGTATTGCTTAAATCCTGATTATGCTGTGGATAAAAAGAAGATAGTAGAGCTTATTGATCTTCAGAATAGCAAGATTTCAAACATAATAAAGTCTAATTTTGAAGATGCTACTAACATCCTTGTAATAACTTCCAATAAGTACAGGGACAAGGAGCTTTTTCCAGAAGAACATATTGGAAAGATTTTCTATCTGGAAGTTGATGAGAGTGTCATCGAAAGAGAAAAAGAACGAGGCGATGGAGTACTTGACAGGGTAGGGGTTTTAAAGTCTAAAATTTCAGGAAGGACAAAGTTTGACGGTA
>JACIXO010000349.1 GCA_014360385.1 Actinomycetota bacterium
TTAGAGTAAAATTGTGAAATCTTTATGGGGATAAAATTACCTTAAGCTCTTTGGAGTCGAATTTAAGGAAATTAGAATTATAATCAGGAGAGATTATGAGGAATGAGAAAGGTATTACGAAGGGAGGTTTAAATGGTGGTTATAAGACAAGATCTTGCTACAAGAGACTGGACCATATTTTCAACTGAAAGATCAAAAAGACCGAAAGATTTTAGGCATGAAGAAGGAAAGCTTGGATCGAAAGGAAAATGTAAGGATGAGTATGTGGAAAGCTGCCCTTTCTGCAAAGGGAATGAGCATATGACACCAAGAGAGCTTTTTAGTATCAGAGAAGACGGGGAATGGCTTGTAAGGGTGGTTTTGAATAAATATCCAGCGCTTGAAATTAAGAATTTTTGCGGCCCAGTAACAAGGCACATAAAGGGACCATACTTAAGCATGGATGGGATAGGAAGTCATGAAGTCATAATTGAATCTCCCCGACATAATGATGATCTTGCCACCATGGACAGGAGAAATCTTGAGAATGTTTTGTTAACATACTGGCATAGATCAGTTGATCTTAGTAAAAATGAAGATTATCAACTTATAATTATTTTTAGAAATCATGGAATTGAGGCTGGAACTTCCCTTGAACACCCGCACTCTCAACTTATAGCTACCCCTTTTGTCCCGGGCTATGTCAGGAATAAATTGTATGAATCCCAGCGATACTTTGATAACTTCGGGAGATGCCCATATTGTGATATGATAGACTATGAGCTTAAAGATAGGGAAAGGCTGGTCTATGAAGACGAAAAATATGTTGCTTTCACCCCTTATGCTTCAGTAGTTCCTTATAATATCCTGGTTCTTCCCAAAAAACATCAGGCAAATTTCGTTGAAGCCTCCGAAGAAGAGATAAGAGATCTTGCTTCTGTGTTCAAAGTTGTTTTAGCAAAACTTTACTATTTGCTGGATAATCCTGATTACAACTATGTAATTGATAGTTCTCCCACAGATAAGTCAGGAGAAAGACACTACCACTGGCATATAGAAATATTGCCAAGGCTTACTACCAGAGCAGGTTTTGAGATAGGCTCAGGAGTTACTATCAATTTTATTTTTCCTGAAGATTGTGCCAGGCATTTGAGGGAAGTTAAAGTATAGTTATGACCTTCCTTTTCTTTTTCGATAATGAGAATAAGATAAATATTGATAATAATTATCAATAAAAATTCTAAAGCCTCTTGACAAACAATTATTCTCTTATATAATAATTTTTATAAATGAAAATCATTATCATTTTCATTTTGTTTTTAAAACTTTAGTGCAGTATGAAGTGCAGTATGAATGACTTAACTGAGTTAGAGCCCTATTTTAAACGAATAGTAGAGAATGGCTTTCGCTTGACTAAATGCCGAAAGGTAATATTGATTACTATTGCCAATGCTTTAAGAAGCAAAAGTATTAAGGACGAAACTGGTACTAAAGAGGAATTAGATAAAACACCTCTTGAAAAAAAAGGAAGTTTTACTGCTGATAGGTTGTACTCTATGGTGAAGGAGAGGGATCCAAATATAGGGCTTGCTTCTGTCTATAGAAACCTAAGATTATTTGAAGAATTAGGAATAATAGAAAAGGTTGGTTTGGAGAAGGATAAAGTCCAGTATAGGTTTAAGAGGAATAATTTAGTAACTTCTGACCATCCGTCTGAAATTGCGATCACT
>JACIXO010000035.1 GCA_014360385.1 Actinomycetota bacterium
TGTTTGAAAAAATTAGAAATGTTGGAGGAGATATCCCAATCTGTTTCATAAATTTAAGTTTAAATTTTCTTTCCTTTACATAAATCGGGTTTGTTTGCTCAAGTTCTTTAAACATAGGTATCAACCTACTCTCAGGAACTTTTTTAGTTCTTTCTTTTATAAGTAAGTCAATCATTTCAAAAATGTCAGGTATGCCAATTTCCTTGAGTGCACTTGCCTTCAAAAATGGAACAAATCTTGCAAAATCAAGCTTTTTGTCAAGGTCTTCCACTATTCTGTCAATCTCTTTTTTCTCTACAAGGTCTATTTTATTCAAAATGATACATACACTGGCTCCCTTCTCCAGACATATATCTACTATTTTTAAATCCTGCTTTGTGACAGCCTCAGTTGAGTCAACCAGAATAAGACAGACATCTGATTTTTCTATCGCTCTTATGGTTCTAAGCTTACTATAGTATTCAAGATCTTCCTCTTTCCTTCTATCTTTTTTTAAACCTGCAGTATCAATAAATTTATACAATCTATCATTTATATTAACTATGCTGTCAATAGTGTCTCTAGTTGTGCCCTCCACCTCGTCTACTATGGCTCTTTCTTCCTTGACAATAACATTAAACAGAGTCGATTTTCCTACATTTGGCTTTCCAAGTATGGAAATACAGGGTAGATTTTCTTCTGGAGGTTTAGATCCCTCACAACTATTGCTAAAATCAGCCACTATCTCATCTAGAAGATCTCCTATATTTATTCCATGCATGGCTGATATTTTGATCGGGTAGCCAAGCCCAAGTTTTAGAAAATCATCGGTGTAGTAGTTTCCTTTTTCACTATCCCATTTGTTTCCTACTAGAATTATTTTTTTGTTGCTTTTCCTTAAGATGTCTACAATCTCTTCGTCCATTGGTGATAGAGGCTCTCTCAGATCCACCATGAATACCACTACATCTGCTTCATCTATAGCTTTTTTGGCCTGCAAGAAAATTTGAAGGGAAAGTCTTTCTCCTGACTTTAAATCTATACCACCGGTGTCAATGATATAAAAAAGTTTGCCATTCCATTCAGCAGTGTAATACTTTCTGTCTCTTGTAATCATGGGCTCTCTATGAACTATAGCTTCTCTTATCCTACATATCCTGTTTATTAAAGTGGATTTACCTACATTTGGCCTTCCAACAATAGCCACCTTTGGCATATCCGGGATAGCAACAGTTGATATATTTTCTTCCATTACTAAAAACCCCTCACATTAGACAAAATCCATTTAAAATCAAAATCTTTTAAATCCGTTTATATGGAAATATGAAAATTATATGGAAAATATTAAAACCTTAAACTTGATATTATCAATCTTAAAAAGATTTAAGCCCTTCTTATACTAAAATTGCCGGTATAAGCTAAATTTAAATTCAGCAGCCTAAATTCAGCAAAGTCTTTATGATTTTAAAATTAGCAGTCTGTAGGAGCAATACCCTCAACGAATTTTCTAACTTCCATAACATCCTTTAGTGGTGTTGATGCTCCGCCACTAATCCCGATTTTTTTTACACCTTTTAACCAGTTCTTATCAATCTCTCTGTAATTTTCAATGTGAAATGTCCTTGGGTTACATTTTTTTGATATCTCTGCTAGATGTGTGGTATTGGCGCTATTTTTCCCTCCCACGATTAACATTAAATCTACACTTTTGGCCAGGTTGCGAGTTGAAATTTGTCTTTTCTTTGTAGTATCGCAAATAGTATTTACTACCAGTATTTCCTTTCCTTTCTCAAGGAGTTTATTAACCAAAAATTTAAACTTTTCCATAGGCTGGGTAGTTTGAGCTACTACACCGATTTTCTGATTTGGGGAAATTTGTTCCAAATCACTTTCATCTTCGACAACTATAAAGTTAGCCCCTTTTCTTTTCTCGAATTTTTCTTTCCTTTTTTTCTCATCATCCTCATAGTCGTTACTATCCCTGCTGGTGGCTATGCTGTATTCACTCTTTTTGCCATTGCTGACTTCGTTGACTTTCATGTTAACCTGTATACTTTCTGCGATTCCTTTAACTTCCGGGTGATTTTTATTCCCCAGAATTACTACAAAATAACCATTTTTGCCCAGCATCTTAGCTTTTTCCTGTGCTCTTTTTACAAATGGACAGGTAGCATCTATTATCATAACACCCTTATCCTCTAGTTCTTTTACTATTTGGTGTGGCATTCCGTGAGACCTTATTATTAGGATATCACCGCTATTTATTTCCTCTTTACTTTTTGCAACAATTATACCTTTCTTCTTGAGCTCTTCTACCACTCCTGGGTTATGAATAATGGGTCCCAGAGTAAAAATTCTCTTATTGCAGGGTCTGTACTTTTTAAGTGTATCTTCTGCGATATTAATAGCTCTCTTAACGCCAAAACAATAACCAGAGTGCTCTGCTATTTTTATTTCCATTCTTATTCCATGTTAATTTTGTTACTTTTAATATATTTACTAATATGAAGACCATGTAATTTATATAACTCCTCTAATTCTTGTATCACTTATTACGAGGTTTGTTTTATTAACTCTATATAGAATCGAAATTTTATAAAGATTGTTTTTTAAAAAAATCTTTTTCTTTAATTAGTTCTTGCTGAATAATTGACTGAAGTTTAGAAATTTAAAAAATTTATGCTCAATGTATTCAAATTTCTTAGAAATTAATGAATTACTCAACATGAACTAATTATTTATAAGTGAGATTTATTTTGTTTATATGTTACGCTTTACACTTATATTTTACACATTAATCTGATTGTAGAGTTTTTCTATAGAGTCCATTACTTTTTTTAACAGTATGTCAATTGCAGTTTTTTTATCATATTTTTCGACAATGTCTTCTGTTCTAATTAAATCACCAAATATGAGCTTAATTCTTGGAAAAAATATTCTTTTATGAGGTTTTCTTATTATTTTATTAGTCCCTGCTATTGCCATTGGCAGTATCGGTGCCTTACTCATCACTGCTATAAGCCCGACTCCTCTATAGCCCTGCCCAATTGTTCCATCTGTGCTTCGCGTGCCTTCAGGAAACATTCCAAGAACCTGACCACAAGTTAACACTTTTAAAGCATTGGTTATAGCTTTTCTGTCAGCGGACTCTCTTTTTACAGGAAAGGCATTAAAAAAGGTAATAAGGGAAGCAAAACTTTTGCTCTTGAAAAGCTCTATCTTAGCCATAAAGTAGACTAGCCTTGGAAAATATACACATATGAAAAATGGGTCAAGATAGCCTAAATGGTTGGAACATAAAATAAGGCCACCTTCTTTGGGGATCTTTTTACTGTCAATAACCTTGATCCTGAAAACAACCCTGAATAGATTAGAGAGTATAAATTGTAAAAATTTATATAAAATTAAGTATGATTTCCCACGTCTAGTCTTTAGCATTTATTCTTTCCAAATATCTATCCTTTATTTCTTCTACAACTTCTCTTATGCTCATATTTGTTGTATCTATAACTATCCCATTTTCTGGAACTACAAGAGGGCTATCCTCTCTGGTGCTGTCAATTCTATCTCTGTTTATGATTTCTTTTTTAATCTCCTCCCGGTTCATAATTTGTCCTTTACTTATGTTCTGCTTTTCCCTCCTTTTTACTCTCTCATCAATACTGGCGGTAAGAAATATCTTTAAAATAGCATCAGGACAAACCACACTTCCTGTATCTCTTCCCTCAAGGATAGCATTTCCTCCTTGAGCCATCTCCCTCTGAAGTTCCACAAGATATCTTCTTATTCCCGATAGTCGGGATACTATGGAAACAGCTTCTCCAACTTCTTTGCTTCGAATATCAAGTGAAACATCCCTTCCGTCTATTTTTACCTGAGTGTATTCATTCTCATCATTAGCCCGTAAATCTACTTCAAGTTTTTTCCTCTTTGCAGCTTCCAGGATAGCCTTCTCGTCTTGTAAATCTATTCCATTTTCAAGTGCTACAAGGGTAATTGCTCGGTACATTGCTCCTGTGTCTATATACCTTAATCCAAGCTCTCTTGCCAGAAGTTTAGACACCGTGCTTTTTCCGCTTCCTGCAGGCCCATCAATGGTAATTATGTTCACTTTCCTTTGGCACTTATCATTTTGAGTATTTTGGGTTTCACCTTTAATACTTTGGGTATTTTTGATATTCTTTTCCGGATCCATCTTGGTCTGTGTTGACTGCATACTGTCAGTTAATCACACTTTTGAAAATATATTTGAAACTGGGAAAAGATGTATTAATACATTCAGAGTCCAGTATGGTCACCCTTCCAGTTGAGAGTAGTGAAAGTATTGCTAAAGACATAGCTATTCTGTGATCACCAAAGCTTTGAACTACTCCTTCTCTCACTCTAAGTTTTCTATTTCCTTCTATAACAAGCCCATCCTCTTTTTCCTCTATATTTACTCCAAGCTTCTTAAATTCACTTGCTATTGCTGAAATTCTGTCACTCTCTTTATATCTTAGTTCCATTGCACCTCTTATTGTGGTTACTCCTTGGGCCACAGCTGAAGCTACACACAATATTGGAATCTCGTCTATTATGTTAGGTATTTTCTCCTTCTCTATCTCTATAGATGAAAGTGGTGAATAAAAAGTTTCAATATCTGCGACTGGTTCATTGTTTACAGTTCTTATGTTCTTTATTCTTATGTCTGCTCCCATTTTTTTAAAAGCATCAAGTATATAGGTACGAGTAGGGTTTATTCCCACATCTTTTATTAGAATGCGAGAGTCTTTTATTAGAAGAGAAGCTACAATAAAGTAAGTAGCTGAAGAGATATCTCCTGGAACATATATATTTTTGCCTACAAGCTCTCTGTCCGGGATTATTTTTGTATATTTTCCATCATAGATAATATTAGCACCAAAATATTCAAGCATTCTTTCAGTGTGATCTCTTGAGACTTCAGGCTGATATATTTCGGTTTCGCCTTTTGCAAAGAGGCCTGCAAGAGTAAGACATGATTTGACCTGAGCACTTGATATTGAAAGGTGATGGACTTTCCCCTCAAGATTGTGATTTCCAAATATTACAATGGGAGCCCTGGTATTATTAGCTCTACCAAATATTTTTGCTCCCATTTCTGTAAGAGGCTTTATTATTCTATCCATTGGTCTATTGTTGACAGATTTATCTCCGCTTAATACGGAAAGGAAGTTTGTTGCACTCAAAACCCCTGCCATAAGTCTTATGGTAGTGCCAGAGTTTCCTACATCAAGAATTTCACTTGGTTCTTTGAAGTTTTCAATTCCTTCTCCGCAAATGATCAGATTCTCACCAATTTTTTCTATTCTTACCCCAAGCTTTTTTAATACCTCTATTGTTCTTATGCAATCTTCTGAAAAAAGAAAATTCTCTACAGTCACTGTGCTTCTGGTTATTGAAGATATAATTGCACTTCTATGAGAGATTGATTTATCTCCAGGAACTCTTATTTCTCCATAAACTCTATTAGCTCCACACACTTCCATGTTATTCACCAAGTACCTTCTTAACTTTTGTCTCATATCCTATTTTTTCTATTTCCCTCTTCGCAATAAGGCCAGCATCTTCTCCCTGAACAAGAATTCTTAAAATTCCTCCTCCACTAAATTCTGTCGAATGGAAAATAGAAATATCTTCTATATTTATCCCGCTTGAACTTATGGCAAGAGTTATTTCACTAAGAACTCCTGGCTTATCAGGAACAGCTATCCTTAATTCATATAACTGAGAAATATCTTTTTCAATAAACTTGGGTAAATTTATTCTTGCTTTTTGGGCTTTAAGATAGTGCTCTTTTATAAACTCCTGATTCTCTCTCTGTAGATTTTCCTTAAAATTATTCAGGTAACTAATGTATTCGTCTATTACTTTTATGATTTCTTCCCTGTTCTCCAGACTTATATCAACCCACATTTTTGGGTTGGAAGTTGCAACTCGGGTCATATCTCTAAAACCACCTGCACAGAGTTTAAATAAGTTTTTTAGCTCCTTTTGCTTATCGTCCACAAGCTCTACAAGATTGGTAGAGAGTATGTGAGGAAGGTGGCTTATCAAAGCTACATTTCTATCATGCTCCTTTGGCGACATGGTTATGACTTTTGAGCCTATTTTTGTAAGTAATGTATGAAGAGTTACGAGTGGCTCTGTAATAGTGGAATCGGTAGGAGTCAGTATATAAAAAGCATTTCTGAATAGTTCAGGATTTGCACTTAAAACTCCTTCATTTTCTGAACCAGCCATAGGGTGGCCACCAATGAATATAACCTCAGGTGGAAGTATTTCGTTAGCTTTTTTAACAATCTTTTCCTTTGCACTTCCGACGTCAGTTACTATAGTTCCTTTTTTAAGATGATTCTTTATCGAAGTTATTATCTGTGTAATCTGACTTACCGGAGTTGCAATTATAACGAGATCTGCGTCTTTCACCGCATCTTCCAGGTCATCAGAAATTCTGTCAATTACTTTCCTGTACTTAGCAATATTGGAAGCCTGAGGATCCAGGTCATAACCAGTTATTACAAAATCTTCATTGATATTCTTTAGAGCCAGAGCTAACGATCCCCCTATAAGTCCCAGGCCTATTACTGTTATGTTTTTTATTTTTCTCATGATAAGCTATTCCTTATATTTTTTCAGAATAATCAGTCAAAATCTGCATATATTTCTCCAAAGTCAATCCCACAAATAACTTTGGACTTATACTGGTTTCTAAGATTATATTTTGCAAACAGGAAATCTTCAGTCTGTATCCCATTTTTAAGAGAAAGGTAAGCTTCTATAAAGGCAGCAAGGTCGTCAGATGCTTTTACCAGGTCTCCGTCTCGAATATCCTTAATATTACTGAATTCGTTTTCTGTATACATTCTAATTTCTGCTTGCCATTCTTCAGGGATAAGCTTGTATATCCTCCTACTCATCTCCTGGCGCTCATACTCATTTATTAGGCTATCAAGCCCTTCAACAGACCTTTTTACAGGATTTATTATATCTCTTGTAAGAACTTCAGGTAAGTCATGGAAAAGCCCAGTAAAATAATTATTTACAGTTCTTATTTTCCCTGCTCCAACCAAGTGAGAGAATAAGTAAGAGAATATAGCCACAATTAGCATGTGTCCAAGTACTGAGGTTTTTGGAACTCTGTAAAGGTGACTCCATCGTATCTGGAAACGTAACTGACCACATATATCTATGAAATCTTTTAGTGCCCGTGAATTTAGTAATTCCTTCATTCCAGCAAGGTCAGCATACTGTTTTTGCTTTTCAGAGATATTTTCTTTTATTTCTTCTATTAGATAACCATTAGGATTTGCTCTTTCTATTATGTCAAACTCCCACTTTGTAACGTAGAAGTGAGCAGCACCAACAATTTTTCTGCTCTGAGGATAGATTCTTTCCGCAAGATAATCCTTGAAACGGCCGCAGAAATTTTTCCCCATATGGGAGATAATCGGACTCATTTTATCATAAACCCAGCTATTTAGTTCTTCATATTTCTTTTTATTTTCTTTTATTTCATAAAAAAGAGGTGGTTTTAAGTCGGTAAGAACGATCCTTTGGAAAAACTCAAAAAGTCCTGCTTCTATTATCTCAATCCAGTTAATTTCTTCCCCTGTGGCGCGCTCATGGCATTTCCCCAGAACATAGGCCACTATCATTTTATGAGCCTGTTTATCAAGCTCACTAAGCTCAACCGGGCGTATCTGGTCATTCCACCTCTGCATACTTGCGGCCTGGTATATTTTAAGTAATAAAGATTTCCTAATCATATTTTTAAGACAGCTTTTAATAAATTTTTAAATAACCTGTACAAGCTTTTGTTCTATAGTTAAATTCTATAGGTAAATTATATTTTCTTTTCAACCAAAGTAAAATTTTAAGACCCTGAAAAGTAAGTTTTTATTTAAGTTCAATAGTAATTAGTTAGAGTCTTCCTATCAGTTTTTTAATCAGTCTTTTAATCAGTTTTTTCATTTTCTTCTTTGAACTCCTCCAGAGGAGGTAATTCTTTCAGACTATTTATTCCCAGAAGCTCTAGAAACTTATCTGTAGTTTTGTAAAGAATGGGATTTCCAGGTTCTTTTAATTTTCCTGCTTCTTCTATAAGGCCCTTATCTAACAGAGTAAGAACTACGCTATCAGTCTTCACTCCTCTGATTTGAGCTATCTGAGTTCTTGTTATCGGTTGTTTGTAAGCTATTATTGCCAGAGTTTCCATAGAAGCCTGAGTTAAGTGAAATCTTACATTAGATTTTATAAAATTTCCCAAAATTTCACTTATTTCAGGGTTAGAATATAATCTAAAACCTCCTCCTACTTTTCTTAGAACAAATCCCCTGCGTTCTGAAATGTATTCTTTCTCAAGCTCATCCAGTATGAGCTCTACTTCTTTCTCGGAAACTCCCAGCACATTTGAGATGTCATTGACCTTAACCGGTTTTTCAGAAATAAATAATATTCCTTCTATACAAGTCTTTAGCCAGGTTTTTTCCCTTGAGAATCCATAATCTCCTTGAGAATCCGTAGTTTTACCCATGATTTTTTAGTCAAAAGCCCCTTAACTTATAATTATCCCAAATTTTTAAATCTCAAATTTTTCAACAGTCTTAAATTTAAATTCTATTAAACTCTCTCTATTAAACTCTCTTTAATTTTTCTAAATTCTCTTTATGATTATGTTTCCGAAACTTTCAAACTGGATTACATCAATAAATTCATTTTTATATAGTTCAAGGATGGAAAGGAAGCAAATTATTTTATCAATTATCTTATTGTAATCCAGGGTTAATTCTTTAAATGTCAGTGTGTCCCTTAAGGCGAGAAGTTT
>JACIXO010000350.1 GCA_014360385.1 Actinomycetota bacterium
ATGCTAGCAAGGTAGTAGAACTGAGATGAGTAACTTTTAGAAATACTTCCTTGAAGGTTGGCGATGTGGTAAGTTTTATAGAAGACTGAGATAATACCAGGATTAGTCTTTCCTGGTATTACGAGTAGCTAAATATGTATTATCGAGATGCTTGCTAAAGATCCCCCTGGTTTCCTTTTGGAAATACTTTCCAAGAGATTTTGGTATAACAAATCAGACTTTGTATTTTTCAAAAAAAAATTGCTTTTACTATTTACATCTCTAATCTTATATGCTAATATACATTTATGCTTTTATATAAAACTGTATGATTTGAAGATCAAAGAATAAATAAATAAATACAAATGAATAGACTCTCCATAATTTTGAGACAAAGAATAATAAGCATAACCTTCGTTATAATTTCCCTGTTAGGCGGGCTTTTTATCTTTTTCTACCTTAAAAATTTAGAGGAAGAAAAATCTGGTAACACAGACTATCGAGAGATTTTTATTGCAAAGAATGCAATCAGTAGAGGGGAAACAATAACTGAGGACCTTATTGAAGAGCAGAAAATACCAAAAAACATATTCAGCAATAAGTTTGTTACAGTAAAAACTGAGATAATAGGCAAAAAAGCTGTCCAGGATATTCCTGAGGGAGAGATCATATCAAAAGATGAGATTGAAGTGACAGATTCAGATGCTGATTCCTATCTTAAATTTTCTTCATATATACCATACGGTCTTAGAGCTGTAAGTGTACCGGTTAATTGTTATAGTGATCCTACGTTGTTGAAGGTTGGGGATAAGGTGGACGTTG
Source organism: Actinomycetota bacterium (assembly GCA_014360385.1). GTDB lineage: Bacteria > Actinomycetota > Humimicrobiia > Humimicrobiales > Humimicrobiaceae > JACIXO01. Next base: position 802 of record JACIXO010000350.1, read on the forward strand.
TTTCTACGTATTATGATGAAGGCAGTAACAAATTAGAAGTGGATACTATTTTATCGGAAAAGGAAATAATTCTTATAGATAATAGCCTGTATGGAGATGGAGAAGACTCGGAAAGCATAAAGGGCAGTACAGCATCGGGTAGTAAAGCTGGTGATGAAGCTTTTTTATTAGATACAGTTTTTTCTGATGAGCCGCATGGAGGGGGACTTACACATTTTTTTATTATTACATTTTATCTTAATCCACAAGAGGTTGAGCTCGTTTTTTTATCAATGGAAAGGGGTGTGCTCTATATATCAATTTGCCCACAGGGCTAAATGATTTAAGTCGCTGGACTGGGTTGCTAAACATGAGACTGGGTTGTTAATGTTTGAGAAAGTATGTAATTTAAATCGCCAGAGCTTAGTTTCTAATCGTGATGCTAACTTGTTAATAGCGCCATAGTATTAAAGTCAGAATGTTAGCTAATTTAAATTTTAGTTTAAATTTTGTAAGCCAAGGGATGGTGGAGCCTTGAACGATCTAAAAGTAAGAGAGCCGAAAATAATATTTTTTTCTGGAGCCAAGGGAGGGTGTGGTTGCAGCTTTATAGCGGACTCTATTGCAGCATATTTTTCAATGAAAACAAATAAAAACGTAGTTCTCCTGGATCTATCTTTAGGTAAAAAAGATAGCAGACTTGTCTTTGGTGTTCCAAATGAGAACTGTAGAGACTGGGGAGATATTGAGGACATTGTGGATGAGCTTGATAATAAACTTTTAAGAAGACTTGTTATTAACTTTGAAAGCAGTCTTAACTTAATCCTTCCTTCTCTAAGAGTTGAAAAGAATAAGATTTTTACTTCTGGAAATCTGGGGAAACTACTAGACTCTTTAAGAGAAAATTTTGA
>JACIXO010000351.1 GCA_014360385.1 Actinomycetota bacterium
GGTATTTTTTTTCTATTATATCCTCTTTTTTTGTGGGTTATGTTCCTGTCTACTTTCTTCTTCTCAGGAGAAAAACTTTAGGTCCAGGAGGAAAAATCTCTGGACGCCCAAAATGTAGGGACATGGACCTTAGGTATAACCTTATATATAAAAATTCTGGATATAGCCAAGATTATAAAGGTAATATCTTAGAATACAGAAACAGAGACATAGATTCAGGGATTGAAGAGAAGGAATATAGCCTGGAATACGAGAGTCTTTCTGGAAGATTTTTTATTGCATTTATTTCTTTCTATACTGGCTTTTTTATTATAACTAATTTTATGATGATTCTCTGTTTAGTCAGGATACCTCTAAGATTTGAGTATTTTTTTATTTTTAGCCTTGTATTTGTTCCTATAGCTTTGTATCTATATTTTTGCAAGAGATTTAGGTATAGGGAAAGCCACAGGAAAAAGAAGTTTTCTTTTAGTTTTAGTAGAAGCAATTTTAGTAGAAGGAAACCAATCAATATACTTTTTTCTATAATTATCCTTTTAATATCTTTTAATTTTCTGGTAGTTATCTTTTTTACCTTTCTTTTTCCCATAAGGTTCTGGGATGCAATTGCCTGCTGGAGCCTAAAGGGAAAGGCTTTTTTTCTGGACAGCGATATATTTAGCTATTTTACCCAGCATGAGTATGAGTTTTCTCATCTTTCGTATCCATTGTATCTTTCTCTTATTCAAACCTGGATATATGGGTGGTTGGGCAAAGTAGATGAGGTTCTTGTAAAGATAATATTTCCTTTGTTTTACCTATCTTGCCTTTTTATATTGTATTATTTCTTTAGAAAAAAACTTACAAGGTTACTGTCGGCTACTCTGGTGTTCGTATTTTCATCCATTCCTGTGGTTGTTAACCATGGATATATCGAATATGCTAATTTACTTTTTGGAGTAGTACTGATGCTTGCTACCTATTTTTTTTATCTCTGGAATCTCTGGAGGATGGAAGAAAAGAAAGGAGTAAATAGAGGTAATGGGGATAACGAGGGTAGTGGGAGTAGCAGAAGTGTTGGCAGTATGAGTGGAGGGAGTTGGGGTAGTATATGTGGTAGTAGTGAGAGTAGTGGTAGAAGCGGGGGTGGTGGGAGTGGTGATGTTGGTGGGAGTGATGATTTTGGTGGGAGTAGTGACGTTGGTAGTAATGATGGTAGTAGCTATTTATTGCTTTCAGCATTGTTTTTCTCACTTCTTGCCTTTGTTAGAAGTGAAGGAATTCTTTTATTGTGCTTATTTATAGTCTTAAATGCAGGATTCTTTTTATCAGACTTTTTTTCGAATATTGCAAGGCTTAGGCTTTGCCACAGAGCCTACAGAAAGATAGATAACTACACAAAAACCATTATACCTGGAGGCACTGGTATTTTTGTCTTTTCTATTTTACTTGCAGTTTTATTTCTATTGCCCTGGTTTTTATTAAGATATAAGCTAGGTTTGCCCTTAGTTTCAATTGAGTGGACGGAGTTACTTAAAAATAAAAATGGCGGAAATATTCTGGCTAGTTTTGGCTGGAAGCGGGCTTTTTACGGTCTTATAAAAGAATTCGGTTTTTCTAGTTACGATTCTGCCAGGGGATTTTTTTCTTCATTTTATGGGCCTATCTGGGTAATTTTTCTTATTCTTTTCCTGGCAAA
>JACIXO010000352.1 GCA_014360385.1 Actinomycetota bacterium
CAACAGAGGTTTTTTGATTTTGTTTAAGAGTCTCAAGAGCTAAAATTGCATCTTTTCTTCTTTTAATTTCCTCAAACTCATGACCAATGGTTAACGAACTGAGTAAATTAAGTTGAGCATCTCTTAATAGAGAATCTTTACTCCCTTTCAGCTTTTCCCATAGCTCATTTGGACCAACCTTCCCCCTGTAGAAATCAGCTAATATTGGTTCCAATTTTTTCTTATTTTCGATTGCCTCCTTTTCTTCCGGTGTGAGATCGCCAATTTCAGCCGCTCTTTCCAGAGCAATTTCAGCTGCTGTTTTTATCTTGTCTCCCATGTTTTAACCATCAACTCCTTTTAAAAAATTTAAAAAATCTATCCTGATATTCTTCAAAAACACCCCATCTATCCAGTTCTTTTTTCAAATCTGAGGGCGAAATTTCTCCTTTTTCAAAAAGCCTGAATAAATTCTCTACTTCAATTCTTGTAGCTATAGGAATTCCATATCTGTCTTTTCTAACAACTGCAAAACCTTCTCTGCTTATGTCAATTACACTTTTTTTCAGTAAATCTGGAAATTGTGAGAAATAAGCGCTTTTAACCACCAATTCATAGATAAATTTAGAAAGCGAAACATCCCAGAACTCATCTACCCCCTTAATAACAGCACTAAATGGATCCTTTTTTTCCTCTATTTCATTAAACAGCTTTCTGGCAACTGAATTAAGAGGATATGAGACTATTTCCATCTTCTCGGATTCTTTCACAAGCCTCAGACTGTAAAGAATCATGGCTAAATCACTGTCTTCCATAGCCAGCATCTGGAAAGCCTTTTTAGCCTCCTCACTGAACCCCTCCACTCTAAGCATATAGGAGGGCGTAATTAGTTTGGGTCTCTGCCAGGTTATCTTACCTTCCCTGACTATCGTCTCTGTTTCAGGATCCCTACCCTCAAACTCAAGATAAAATGGTACAGAGAGAATGTAATAATGAATAGTAGTAGAATCAAAAGTAGATAAAAGCCGCTCTGGCTGTTTTAAAATCTCCGTCTTCTCTATAGCATCCCTTATTTTATCTTTTTCGCTCATTACCATATTCCGCTTACTTACCACATTTCCATATTCATTACTCAAAAAAGATAGTCAACGTTGATCCATTCTAACACTTCATCCTAACACTTATATCATACTGTCACATTAATTGCCATGTTATCCTTAAAAAGACCCTGCTTAAACTAAACCCTATTGATTACTGATGATTTGCCTACTGAACATGGTTAATTCATAATATTTTAAACTACTTACAAAAATAAACAAGTCCAAAATAAGCTATGAAAGAATCTCTTCTTTTTCCATGATGAAAAATAGATTATTAGATTGGGCCTGGGTGACCTATGAAAACCGTTTAAAGGCGAAGCGGGCTGAACTGGAGATGCTTCCATAAGCTTTAAATTTTCAAGAATAATAGTTATCATAATATATCACAAATAAGGGACTTCAGAGGACTGCAAAATTAAAAAACATAAAAAAGACAATGAATAAAATAGTAATAAATAGTAGAATACTTATTTAAAAATAGTAAAATATTTAGTCAAATTTAGTTTAATCTTGCAGACTTATACAATCACTATGGAAGTTAATGAGTTAATAAATAACTTACAGTTGAAAGTAAAGGAAGTTAAGAACTTA
>JACIXO010000353.1 GCA_014360385.1 Actinomycetota bacterium
AAACCACTGTTTTCCCTTGAGACAATAATTGATTTATTTCTTCATTGTTAACATTAATTTTATTTTCCTCAAGAAACCCAGGACTCACCACACGGTATAAATCACCACTTATATATCCCTCCACACCTTTTCCAGGAATTGCCTTGAAATCTTTAACCTCTGGAAGTTCTATCCCTCTTTCCTTTGCAGTCTGAACAATACCTTGTGCTATAGGATGTTCTGAATGAGATTCTAAGGCTCCAGCAATGGAAAGTAATTCTCTTTCATCAGTATTAATTTTAACAATGTCTGTTACTCCAAATTTCCCCTTTGTAAGAGTCCCTGTTTTATCAAAAATAATTGCTTGGAGATCTTTTGCTTTTTCAAAGGCAATTCTGTTCCTCACTAAAAAGCCATTTTTGGCTGAAAGTGTTGTAGAAACAGCAACAACCAGAGGAATCGCAAGTCCAAGAGCATGAGGACAAGTTATAACCATAACAGTTACAGCTCGCTCAAGAGCAAATGCTAAATTTTTACCTAATAAAAGCCATATAATAAGAGTTAATGCCCCAATGGAAATAGCAATTAAAGTTAGATAAAGCGCAGCTCTATTAGCAAGGTCTTGAGTCCTTGAACGGCTTTCTTGAGCCTGTTTAACAAGTTCAATCACCTGTGATAGGTATGTATCTTTGCCTGTCTTTGTAATTTCAACTACTATGGAACCCTCACCATTAATTGAACCTCCAATAACAATACTTCCCTCTTGTTTCTCCACAGGTTTTGATTCTCCAGTAAGCATTGATTCATTTACAGATGTTCTACCTTTTAGAACAATACCATCAGCTGGAATCTTTTCACCTGGTTTAATCAAAACTCTGTCGCCTGGTTTAAGTTCTTCTATCGGAATATCTACTATAGTTTCATCCTCTTTAATCAGATGAACTTCAGATGGAAGAAGTTTTACAAGTTCCTCAAGGGCACGAGAGGCACCAAGAACTGAACGCATCTCAATCCAATGTCCAAGGAGCATAATATCAATCAAAGTTGCAAGTTCCCAGAAGAAACCTTTTCCTTCAACACCAAAAGTCACAAGACTGCTGTAAAAGTAAGCTACAGTTATGGCAAGTCCAATAAGGGTCATCATTCCAGGTTGTCTTTGGGATAATTCATCTTTTAGTCCCTTGAGAAAAGGGAAACCACCATAAAAGTAAACAAAACTGGAAAGGATAAATAAAACATATGAACTACCGGCAAAACTTAGCTTCTCAAGTCCTAAGAATTCTTGAATCATTGGAGATAAAAGTAGAATAGGAATGGTAAGGATAAGAGATACCCAAAATCTCTTTTTAAAATCTTCAACCATATGAGCATGGTGAGCATGGGACATATGTTCATGGTGCTTGTGCTCGTGGTGAATATGGTTCGTCTGAGGCGACTTCTCAATATAATGCTCTGGATTTGCTTCAAATTTTAACTTGCAGTTTTCAGAGCAAAAGAAATACGTTTTCCCTGAATACTCAGAGAAAAACTTTGTTGACTTTTCATCAATTTCCATTCCACAAACGGGGTCTTTTACCATCTTTAACCTCCTAAATATTTAGTTTATATATCCTTACTAGTTTGACTATAATTATAAGCTAAAAAATAAAAATAGTAAACTTAATACC
>JACIXO010000354.1 GCA_014360385.1 Actinomycetota bacterium
GAGAAATGCTCCAAACTTCTTTGACGCATGGAGACATATCCTCACTAAGATAGGATATACCGGAGACTACATTCCCATAGAGAAATTGATTTAACTCCACCAATCTTTGTATCTTTTTATATCTAATTTTTTATTGTTTCATAACTTCAACGATAATGGAGGCTGAGTAAAATGAAAAAAATAAAAATACTCGATTTAGTCCCAGTTATATACACAGAAAATCTAAAAAACGCCATAAACGATAGAAAAGAGTTAAGTAAGGATTTGGCAGAACGCACAAATTCCCTTGTTCAATTAGATGTTGCTATCCTTGAGAAAGGAAGCTCGTCCTTAGAAAGTATGTATGATGAATTTCATAGTGCACCCTACATTCTAAAAAAAGTTAAATGGGCAGAAAAAAATCAATATGATGCAATCGTTATAGACTGCTTTTTTGATCCTGCAGTAGAAGCTGCTCGTGAAATCGTGTCTATTCCAGTAATAGGGCCATGTCATTCTGCAGTATATTTAGCAGCTCAAGTAGCAACTAAATTCTCTATACTAGGACCTACTCTTGATTCTAACAGTAAAAGAATAGTAATGTCAAATATGAAAAAATATGGTGTAGCAGACAGAGTAGTTTCACTGAGAGGTATAGATCTTGCAGTATTGAATTTAGAGGCACATCCCCAGAGGACATTAGAGCTATTGATCAAAGAAACTAAGGAAGCAATAATAAAAGATGGTGCTGAGGCTGTGGTTCTTGGATGTACTGGTTTGTCTACATTTGCTAGGTTGCTACAAGAGCATCTTTCTAAAGAAAATCTTTCTGTTCCAGTAATAGAACCACTAAGGGCAGCAGTGTATAATGCTTTGTATATGGTATTGTATGGAATTTCTCATAGTAAATTATCATTTTCGAATCCTATTGAAAAATCTCGTATAGTGGATTGGTAATTCAAACGGGGAGGGGGAGAACTATGGAGTTAATGGAGATAATTAAAGGGCGTAGATCTATTAGGGGGTTTAGGGAAGAGAATATTCCAAAGGAGAACCTCTTGAAGATCCTTGAAGCTGGAATTTGGGCACCGAGTGGTAGTAATATCCAACCTTGGGAGTTCGTCCTAATAACAGACAAAAAAACAATAGAAAAAATAAAACTAATTTCCCCCGGACTGTTCGGGAACCCAGCAGCCTTGATTGTCGTCTGTATAAACAAAGAACGCTCCAAAAAAGCGGGGAAGCTTGGTGAAACTATGGCCCTAATGGACGTTTCAATGGCTGCTCAGAATATGATGCTAATGGCCTATTCCCTAGGAATAGGCTCTTGCCCCATAGCGTCATTCAACAAAACTGGAATAAGGGAATTGCTTGACATTCCTGAATATGTTGAGCCAGTGTTAATAGTTAGTCTTGGTTATCCTGAGTTTTGGCCTAAACCGCCAAAGAGAAGGCCTTTGAAGGAGGTGGTTCACGTTGAAGAGTACGGAAGGCATTTTGAATGATGAGCATTTCAAACTCTTGACATTCCTAATAACGAGTGCTAGGGGTTGCGTTGATGAACCTCCACTCTATGGACCATTAAGACTAGTAGATGCAGCTTCGAGATTGATTGAGATAATGAAAAAAGAGGAAAAAGCAACTCCAGAAATAGTGAAATT
>JACIXO010000355.1 GCA_014360385.1 Actinomycetota bacterium
TTGAGCCAATTTATATGAAGAAAAATAGACCGGCATTCAAGGTTTGTGCTTTATGCCGCCCTGAGAAGGAGTGCAGAATTGTGGAGATTATTTTCAGGGAAAGTACAACTTTTGGGGTAAGAAGGGAAGAGGTCAAAAGATATACCTTAAGTCGCCAGTCAAGGAAGATAAAGTTACCTTATGGAGAAGTTGAGGTTAAGGTTGGGATGCTTAAAGGAAAAGAAATAATTCTTTCCCCAGAATTTGAGTCGGTAAAGAAATTGGCTGAGAGACTTAAAAAGCCTCTGAAGGAGGTTTATCAAGACACAATCTTTCTTCTTTCAAAAACGTAATACCTTAATATTTCCTGAGCAATAGCTGCTAAAGGAACTGCCAAAAATAACCCTAGCATTCCAAAAAGTGCTCCTCCTGCGACCAGAGAAAATATTGTAATGCCGGGGTGGATTCCAACCTGATACTTCATAATGTTGGGTGATATTACATAGTTATCGAGCTGTTGTATTGCTACAAATAAAACAATTACAAGAAGAGCCTTTAGGGGAGATGCAAATAGTGCTACTAGTGCTGCTGGTATCCCTCCTATAAAGGGTCCTAATAGTGGTATTAGGTTAAAAACTCCTGCAATGAAGCCTAAAAGAAAAGCTAGGTCTATCTTTAGTACTGCTAGAACAATGGTGCAGAGTATCCCAACAATTATAGAGACCATAATTTGTCCTCTTATATATCTACTCGCCACTAGACTTATTTTGTCAACTAAAAGTGAGGTCTCGTGTTTGAACTTTACGGGCATTGCTTTTATCAGAGAAGTTCGTATTTTATCGCCATCTTTTAAGATGTAAAATCCGAGGAGAAGTGAAATGATTAAGGTTACAACAATGTTAAAGACAGACCTGGTTACCGTGGTTACCCCCTTAAAAATATCAGCTGCTCTTAGATTTAGCTGGTCAATGATATACTGAGTTATGGCACTTGTGTCCTTTGGGATGACGTCTTTGCCTACTATGTTCTCAATGCTTTTTATAATGGCACTATTCTGTAAAAAGTTATTGAGAAGCTCGTCTAGGTTTTTAATATAAGATGGGATGTTATGAATAAACGTAGTAAGCTGATTTACTATCACTGGGGTAATAAAGAAGAAAATTACAAATATTACCCCTAAAAAAATTATGTAGGTCAAAGCCACAGCCCAGATTTTCTTAAGTTTCGCCTTTTTCTGAAACACGGCTCCAAGCGGAGTGAGTAGATAGGCAATCGCGGCCGCTATTATCAGTGGGATCATTGCAAACTTCATAAGGTACAATAGGTAAAAGAAAAGACCTACTATTACGATGATTCCAAGAATAGCCCAGCACGAAACTCCTATTTTTTTTACTGTTTCAAAAGACTGTGAAACTTTAGGGCTTTTTCTTGTTTTCATTTAGATCTTCTCGATAAATGTTAAAGTGTTATTATGTTATTAATAAGGTTATTAATGAGTTATCATACACTAGTTAAAATGATTAAAATGATTTTTCCAAATGATATTCAAAAAGATCCTCAGGTCTTAATGGTCCTTTAATTTTTTAAACCTGAGGATTTTGATCTTTTTATTTTTATTACAGTATCTTGTAAAGGAGTATTATTGTCAAGCTACTGGAACT
>JACIXO010000356.1 GCA_014360385.1 Actinomycetota bacterium
AGGTTTCTTTTTTTTAAAAAATCAGGTGGAAAGATAAAAGGTGCATTTGTTAGAAATAGATGCATCGGTATCATTTTTGCGGGAAAATACTATCTTTTTCCTAAAATTAAGTCCTTTAATGTTTATCCCCCTGACAATGACAGTATTTTTCTCGGGTGTATATACGTTAAGTCAGATTATAAAGGAATGGGGGTTGGTAAAAGGCTCTTATTTGCGCTGGAGAAAGACCTTGTAAGGGAGAAGTTCAATTCAATTGAAACTATTGGGAAGAGATTAAATGATGATATTGATGAGGAGGAGTATAGAAATAGTCCTCTCATACCGATGAAGTTTCTAATACAGAATGGGTTTTATATAAAGAAAAATGATGAGCTTTTTCCTCTGTTAAGACTCGATTTAGCGACTATAGAAAGAGTGTACATGAAGGAAAAGCTTCTATCTAAAGATATCTGTCTGGAAAAGGGTTTCGGTAGCTCACTAGTAGTAAGAAAAAGACTTATTGGAGTTAAGTGAGACTAATTTAGTAAGTTTAATTTATTTAATTTAGTAAGTTTAGAGAAAAGTAAAAAGATAAAAAGTAAAGGTATGAAAAGTAAAAAGATGAAAAGAGGGAGGGCATATGAAGGTAGTTGGTTTCAATGGCAGTCCCAGGAAAAATGGCAATACTTCTATAGCCATCCAAACTGTTTTTTCTGAACTTGAAAAGGAAGGAATTGAAACAGAGTTAGTTCAAATAGGCGGCAGGGAAATCAAAGGTTGCGATGGTTGCAATAAATGCAGGAAAGATGGAAGTGGATTCTGTGTCATTGAATCAGACATAGTAAATGAATGCCTTGAGAAAATGTACAGGGCTAACGGGATAATTATTGGTTCGCCTGTTTATTTCGGTTCGGTGACTCCTGAAACAAAAGCATTTATAGATAGAGTAGGCTATTGTGCTAGAGGTGGTGGATTTTTGCTAAAAGGAAAAGTATGCGCAGCAGTTGTTGTGCTAAGAAGAGGCGGGGCAGTTCAGGCGTTTAACCAGATTAATTCTTTATTTTATCTAAATCAGGCCATTATACCATGTTCAATCTATTGGAATATGGCAATTGGTAGGGAGATTGGGGAAATAAGAAATGACGAAGAGGGTATGAAAACGTTCAAAGTTCTGGGCCAAAATATGGCCTGGCTTCTGAAGAAGATATGTTAGTAGAGTTTTCTTACTGCTCATAAAATGCTCATAAAAGCATCTGAAAGCAATTCGGGGAGTTGAAAAATAACAAAAAATCGCTATAATAACTTTCTCGAAAGTTCTGGAATTTAAGAATCTCAAAATAGTACAGTTTTAAAGTTTGCTGTCTAGCAAAATTTATGATTTAATTATCCTAATATTCGGTTGCGGGGTGGAGCAGTCTGGTAGCTCGTCGGGCTCATAACCCGAAGGTCATAGGTTCGAATCCTATCCCCGCTACCATTTTTTTATGGCCCTTTTTTCTATAAAGTGCCAAGCTTCTATCAATGAAGTTACAGAACTAATTCTTTCAACATACCTTGTTAAGACTTACCGGTCTTTGCTCCTACTGGTTAAACTACAGGACTAATACTTTATTATACTTTGTTATTTTACGTTTCTGGTAACCACCTCTCTCATTTA
>JACIXO010000357.1 GCA_014360385.1 Actinomycetota bacterium
TCGAGTGTCAAAGCTTTAGCAGCTTCTAACCATTCATTCCAGTTCGTTGGTATTTTTACACCATACTGCTCAAACAAATCCTCCCTTACCCAAAAGACAGGACCTCCACCACAATAAGGAAGATTATATATCTTACCATCAGAACCTTTTATTAAAGAGCCCTTATAAAATGCTTCCTCTCCACCCATTTCTGCAATAACATCATCTAATGGCTCTAGAATATCCATACCAAGATATTCAACAAGTAGACCACCTATGCATCCTCCAACTTCTGGCACATTACCACCTGCAATGTTAGGACCATAATAACTTCCAAGGTTTGCTAATGGTACTAATTCCAACTGAACCTTTACATCGGGGTGCAATTCTTCATATTCACTTATTTGCTTCCTAAAGAGTTCAACAACAGCCGGATCGGTTTCGGGTGTTACAAAACGAATTACTTTTACCTCACCAATTTCGGGCTCTTTTTTAGCTTCAGTAGTCTCAGTTACACCACTTGTAGTTGCAACTTCAGTTTCAGCTACACCAGAAGGTGCTTTACAAGATCCAATTGTAATCATAAGTCCTACAACTAAAAAAACAGAAATAACTCCCTTTAATATTCCTTTCATACATACCTCCCCTCTCTAATGAGGATTTTAAAAACAATATTAAAAATGGAATAAATTTTTATTTCTACCTTACACCTCCTTTCTCTTTAAGATTTCACCAAATCAACCTTTCTATACAATAGGTTAATTAGAAAAACTTAAATAAAAATATTAAATACTAATACTATTCCATAAGGTTGTTATAAAACTTTTCCCTTTTTTAGCTGCAGTTTCCGAATCAGGTATAGGTAATATCTCAAAAGAAATAAAATCGCTATAATTCTTCATCTTTAAAACATTGATTATCGAAGAGAAATCTATATGACCAAATCCAGGAGCACATCTATTACTATCGGAGAAATGTATATGTCCAATTATATCCAAACATTCTTCAACACTTTTATGTATTACGCTCTCCTCAATATTCATATGAAATGTATCTGCAATTAAGCTTATCCTACTTAAATCAAGCTTAGATTTGTTCTCTTCCAAATATAATTTGACATCCATTAGAGTATTAAAAATATTAGTTTCATACCTATTTAGTGGTTCAATTAAAAATTTGGTTGAATCTCTCTCTGAATATGACATACATTCTTGAAGACACTCACAAATGTTTTTCTTTGCTATTATAACTTTTCTATTAAAATCATCTCTATCAGTAAAATATTCTACTTTACCAAAAATAATGCTCATCATTATTGAGCAACCTAGATACTTCGATACATCTAAAATTTTCTTAACTTTCTCAACAGCCTTTTTTCTAATTTCCCTTGAGGTGCTAGAAAAGGCAAGACCCTCATCAAAGTATGGCTGAGCTGTCCCAATAGTAACAATTTTTACATTATACTTATTAAGTAGCTTTTCTAACATTTTTAAATCAATATCATTTAAATTTCTTACCCCTCCTATTTCAATACCATTAAAACCCATTTCTGATACCATAGGTATAATATTATCAAGTCTTCCTTTATAAAGTAATGGTCCAAACAGTGTATCTGTGGAAATAGAAACAACTATTGAATATTTCATTTCTTAC
>JACIXO010000358.1 GCA_014360385.1 Actinomycetota bacterium
TTTAACCTGAAGTGAATTTCATAAGATATAAAGTGAAAATTATGCCCCCTTTTTGCAAGCTCTATACCAAGCTCAGTTGCAACAACCCCGCTGCCACCATAAGTTGGGTAACATGTAATACCTATGTTCATTATCCGTATTCTTTAGATTCTCTAGAAATTTTAATATTTAATATCTTATAGCAGATATTTTTTGTAATCTTATATTAATATTGATACTACACTTTTATATACCTTTACTTTATATATACCTTTACTTTATATTTATTATACATTTATTATACTTTTTATAAATACATATTTTGCTTCTATTCTTATATCAGATTCTCCAGTAGTCAAATTGCTTTATAGGATCATCGATCCTTATATCAAACTCTGCAAAGTAAGGTTCACCATACTTACTTCTTATTCTAAGCCCGTAATACTTGTGTCTACTATTTATGACATCAAAATAATATTTGGAAGCTATATGTGTTATTATCGTTTTTTCCTGGTTACTGTAAAACTGTGATTTATACGCAGTAACTGCTTCTATTTTTTCTTTGTAATAAGGAGTTATATCCACAATAAAGCTTGGGTTAAATTCATAATGTAACATATAGTTAATTACGACATTTGGCCTGTGAAACTCGAACTCAGTTTCAAACTTAGGCAGTCCTGAAATAAATATGGCATGCTTCAGAAGCTTATAGGAGTTTTCATGATCAGGATGCCTGTCTATCCAGTAAGGGATTATCACTAGCCTAGGCTTGTATTTTCTTATAACATTTATTACTTTAAGTCTACTATCAAAATCATCTTTTATATTTGCATCTTCAAGCATAAGGTTTTCTCTTACGTCTTTTAGTTTCAAAAGCAATCCGCCACAACCCATCTCCGCATCATCAGGATGTGGACTAAAAGCTAAAACATCAACACAAGGCGAATTGGCATTCGGATTAGTGTTTCTCATTTGTAACCACCAGCCCTCAAAACATTGGGTAATGTAGATTCAAAATGTTAAACAAACCCAGGTCAACTCAAACTATCTTTATGAATTTATGACCAAAATCAAGAGGGTCTATTTCCTCATAAACCCTATCTATAAATTCGAATCCGTATTTATTGATATAACCCCACACACTTATCTCTCTTTCCTGTAAATTCTGGTTCGGGAAAATGTTAAAAAATATTTTACCTACAGCCTCTGCTAAATAGTCATTTTGCTTTTTGTACTCAGAAAATAGCTTTTTTCTCAAGACGCTTATTTCCCTGCCGAGATTTCTCTTAATTCTATCAAAAGAACTTCCAGAGCTCATCCCTGCTCCCAAGACTTCCTTCTCCAGGGCTTGGAGCTTTAAATAAACCTCATTTTCAAAACTGAGAAGAAGACTACCTAGATCTAGATTTAAATTTTTCTTTATAACCTCTACAAGCACTTTGTCCTTATCCATCTCAAGCTCAGCAAAAGAAATACCTGCTCTTTCCATTGCTTTTCCAACCTTCTTCTCTATTATTGTTGCAGAAAACCGAGGGTAAATAACAGGAAGCTTGATGTTAAATAAATCATATACTTCTTTTAACTGAGCAAAATAGCTAATCTCCCCTGGTCCACAGACACTTGCTACTACCGGCAAAACACTGTCCTGGAAG
>JACIXO010000359.1 GCA_014360385.1 Actinomycetota bacterium
ATTTCAATTTCTTCCTTTTCCCTTCTTACTCTTTCCTGAGCCCGTCTAAAATCCAATCTTTTTTGTTCAACAATATCAAATAATTGCTGGTGCTCTGCAACTTTTTCTATAGCACAATAATCTAACTTTTTTAGAAGCTCTAACCTTTTTCTATTCAAAATATGGATCACAAGCTCTTTTTCTAAAAATTCAATCTGTGATTTACTTACTGCTTTATCCTCATGTAAATAATATTTTTTCTTTAAGTCTATTATATTATCAACCCTTGAGCGGATATCAGGAAAAAGATAATTTACTCCTTCGATATTTCTTAAAATTATGGTATTTCCCTCAATTTCAGAAATAAGGCTATCGCCCTGGCGTATTTTAAAATCAAGAGAAGGAAGAAGGGGTTTATTTGTAAGATTTTCTATATCTGTTTCAAAATCCCAGATAAGATACAGCCAAAGTCTTAGCTCTGCAAGCTGCGCAGCCCAAGGTTTTATATCAACTCCGTGAATTATTTTCTCAATTAATTCTTTTTTTCTATTATATAAGTATGCAGGCTCAGTCTTATACAATTCTTCTAAATCAAGCTCATCAATCCTTATTATTATATTAAGAATGTTTTGAAGCATACCAATTAGAAATGCACCCGATCCGCAAGCCGGATCTAATACATTTAGATCATTAATTTCTTCTAGTATTTTTTCTTTTTCTTCGCTTGTTAGACGAATATCTGGATTTAATAAAATCTCATCTTCATAAGATTCACCAAAAATTAAATTAATTAGCTTTTCTTGAGGAATATCCGTATTGCTATAAAAATAGTGAAATAAAGATTTTTTACACATAAAATCAACTTCAACACGTGGGGTATAAAATATTCCTGAGCCTGATCTTTCATCTTCATTTACAATACCTTCATAAATTAGACCGAGCATTTCAGGATCTATTGCAATTTCAATATCAAGAGGTGTGGCTTCTGTAACTGTAAAATTATATCTATTCAATATATCCCTAAATATACCATTAATAATATCATCAGTTATTATTATTTCATCTAAATCAAGTTCATTTTTTTCAAATAAACCACCATTAAGATAAGGTAAATTTTCGAGTTCTTTAATAAGTGATTCTGGTAAGTTTTTAGGATAATATGAGCTATTTTTAGAAAAAGCATAAAAAAATAGAGGCTTTAAAAGGTTTTCATATATGGTATTTCTATTTTCACTATCAATTACATTATGCATTCTGCCTATATTACCACAATAAAAAGCACTATATTTCGAAATAAGTTCAGAGAGAAAGTTTACATTTCCATTCAACCATCTTTTCTTTTCAATGTATTTTAAGAAAAGAAGTCTATTAAAAAACTGTAAAGCAAAAGCTTTTGTTTCTTGCTTATTTTTAAAATATCTTTCATAGTTTTCTGACAAATTATCGATGTATCTTTTTATAGTTTCAAAAAACTCTTTAGTTACAGGTTCAATTTCAAAGGACTTTTTAATTTTATTTGTAAGCTCAAGTACAGAAATGTCTCCCTGAATTTCAATTTTTGATAGCTGCTCAGAAGCTGTTCTAAGTTTTTCATCTGAAGAAACGGTATAGCCAGATAATTTTATTTGA
>JACIXO010000036.1 GCA_014360385.1 Actinomycetota bacterium
ATCTACCTATGATATCTACTTACTATATTGCCTTTTTTATCTTAGTTGACTTAAGGCACTTGGTGCAGAGGTTTAGATGCATTAATTTGCCATTAATTTCAACCTTTGCTTTATGGATGTTAGGTTTGAACATTCTCTTGGTTTTCCTATTAGAATGGCTTACATTATTTCCAAAGCCTGGTTTCTTTTTGCAGATATCACATACTTTTGACATTTTATCTCCTGTACCTAAAGGTATAATAAAGATGTGTTATTTGAAATTATACACTATATAAAAAAATATAAGACTTACAACACTTTACGGTTAAAGCTTACTTTTAATTTTTCTTTTAATTTTTCTGTAATCTAATATTTACTGTTATTTTAGGCTATAATAATTCCTGGTGTTTATCCAGACCCGATATAGCCGGGATAACAGTCAATGATATTATCATTTTACTTCTTAATTTTCAAGAATAATAGAGCGATGGGGCCGTGAAGAATGAGAATTCTTCACGGCCGGATAGATAGTGTAGAGTCAGGAGTAGAAGTTATATCAGAAAGGTAGTAACTTTTGCTGGGTGTTATATATCTATGTGTATGTAGATGTAGGATATATGATGGTGCATGTATGATGCATGGTGCGATGTGTGATTCTATGTTGTTTGCCAGCCAGGGCTTGTGTTAAAGAGTTAAGATTTTCGATGAATTATGGTTGGAAAGAGACAGTTAATAGTAGGGACAATAGTTTGGATATTCTCAGTTCTCATTTTTTCTTTATTTTTTATCACATCATGCAGTTTGATCCTGGAAAAGGCTAGTTCTATTTCAGGAGGTATTTTCAATTATCCTGGCCTACGCATTGAAACAAGAAGCATTGGTATTGAGGATATAAAGAATAATTACCCGAGAATAGCGTGCTTCGGAGACTCAGTTACTTTTGGGTGGAATCTAAAGTATGAGGATTGTTACCCCTTCTTGCTGGAAGATCTGTTATCTAAGAATGGATACCCCACTGTTAAGGTTATAAACTGTGGTGTAGGGGGAGACACTGTTGTTGATGGTTACCAGCGTATTGAGAAGGATATTTTTTATTTTGAGCCCGATCTGGTTATTTTAAATTTTGGGCTGAATGATGGAATGCTATGGGAGATTGAGAGAAACAATTTTGAAGAAAGAAAGTCATTAATATATGAACATGGGAAAAACTATTATGTGCCAAGGGTAGATTTAAAAGTCTTTTATCAGTATTATATAAGGATGATAGATGAGATAAACTCAAGAGGGATAAAGGTTGTGATTCTGGGCTTAAATCCAGTTCTGCATACCTTTCCTCTATCAATGGATGAAAGTTTGAGGGAAAAGCAGAGAGAAGTTTACGCTATGTATAATAACAAAATTCTAGAGATAGCCAGGGACAAAAAAATTGTCTGTGTAGATTTATGGAATATTTTTTTAGAGAAAAAAGACCTGAAAAACTATATTCAGGGAGATGGTATACACCCTACTGGAGAAGGTCAATCTTTGATTGCTAGAAGTGTATTTCTTGTATTGAAGCAAAGTGATATTATAAGCAGATCAAGATAAGAAAAGTAGATCAAATTAAGAAAGACAGGGTGTGTCCTAGGTGTGTTCTAGCATTCTATTCGCAGAGGGGTAGTTCTGGTATGGTTTATAAGCTCAATAAAGATGATGTAATTAAAGTTATAGATTCAATAGTGGATAATTTCAGAAAGAGTGAAGCAGAGATAAATAGTCTAAATGTTTTTCCTGTTCCTGATGGTGATACTGGAACTAATATGCTTCTTACCCTGAAGTCTATAAGGGAAGAGCTAACAAATGAAGGAGAGTCTTTTTCTTTAAAGACTTTAGCCGAGAGAATCTCTTTTGGTGCACTTATGGGGGCAAGAGGAAATTCAGGAGTGATACTCTCCCAGATTTTAAAGGGGTTTCTTGATGTTGTTAAGAGTGCAGATAATAGGTTGGATTTGAATTTGATTGAGAAAGCACTAAAGTCTTCCAGAGACCTGGCATATAGCTCGGTTCAGGATCCCACTGAGGGTACAATGCTTACTGTGATTAAGGATATACACAGGGCTTTAAGGGAAATTGTCAAAAGCAATAATGAAGTAAGCTTAAAAGATTTACTTGATGACATAATTAAAGAAACTGGAGAGTCAGTAATAAGAACTACATACCTTCTGCCAGTTTTAAAGCAGGCAGATGTTGTTGATGCTGGAGCACAGGGTATTCTGGAGATACTGGTTGGCTTGAGAAATGCTCTTTCCGAACTTGGGATCCTGGATAAAAGGCTTAAAAAGGAGGAGGAACTGGAAGAAGAGCTGGTTTCGGTTTCATCAGAGTTTCAGGCGGACTCTTCTGACCCTGAGTTAAGTTCCATCTATTCTGGGTTTAATGATAGTAGAGATGATGAAGATATTAAAGATGTGCAAGGTAGCATAAAATATATCTACTGCACTGAACTTATAGTAAAGGGGCAGAATATTGATGTAAGAAGGTTTAGAGAAGATATAGAAAGCCTGGGCGATAGTGCTATGGTTGTGGGGGATGAAAGATTGGTTAAGATTCATGTTCATACCAATGTGCCCCATAGAGTTTTGAGAAGGGCTTTAAGGGAAGGAACTCTTCACGATATTAAAATCAACAACATGATAGATCAGAGCATGCAGGCTACAATCAAAGGAAGGAGAGAAGAGCAAGATAAGCCAAAAATTAAACTGGCAGTGGTTTCGAATGGTAGTGGGTTTGAGGAAATATTTAAAAGCATAGGTGCTGACGTAGTTATAAAGGGAGGCCAGACAATGAATCCTTCCACTTATGACATTGTAAAGACTCTGGAGAAAATAGATGCAGAAAAAATAATTCTCTTCCCCAACAATAAGAACATAATTCCTACTGCAAAACAGGCAAAAAAGATCCTTAGAAAAGAACTTATAGTAATACCTACCAAAACTATTCCTCAGGGAATAGCCGGGGTTTTAAACTATAATGCAGACCTTGAACTGGAAGAAAATATCAGCAACATAGAGCGAGCTATTAAGAATATTAAAAGTGGAGAGGTCACAGTGGCGGTAAGAGATGCCAACCTTCTGGTAGGTGAAATAAAGAAGGGTAATTTCATAGGTCTACATGATGGTAAGGTGAGGGTTATATCAGAAAATGTAGTTGATGCTGTTGTTGATCTTGTAAAGGAAATGGTGGAAGGAAATGAGAGTCTTCTCACCTTCTATACTGGTAGGGATGCAAAACAGGAGGATACAGAAATAATAGAAAAAAAGCTCAAGGAGCAGTTTCCAAATATAGAAATCGAGTTTTATACAGGAGGGCAACCTTTTTATCCTTATATATTTTCGATCGAATAAATCCTGGATATAAATCCTGGATATTTAACTAAAGTGCTAGCACTGGAATAATTTCTTAAGCATACTTCTTAATGTTAACAAAGTTCAACAGTCTTAGCTTCATTGGGTTTTATAAGTTCTGACAACACACAAGTGAGATTGAGTGGTGATGGATTATAAGAATTATTTCAGGCGAGTTTAAGGGTAGGAAACTTAAGACTCCTAGTGGATTAGAAATAAGGCCTACCCTTGATAATGTTAAAGAGAGCATTTTTAATGTGATTGGGGACAGAATATTTAATTCCATGGTGCTTGACCTTTTTGCTGGTACTGGCTCCCTTGGGATAGAATCCCTTAGCAGGGGTTGTAAACTTGTATATTTTGTTGATAAAAGTATAAGGGCAGTTAAAATAATAGAGTATAATATTGGTAGGCTTCGAAATGTTGAGGGTAGATACAAAATAATAAGAGGTGATGCATTAGAATTTCTGCATAGATTTAATAAATTTAAATGGGATATAGTTTTTTTGGATCCCCCATATAAAATAAATCCTGAGCCAATGAAGAGAATATTTGAAATTCTAGCCAGTAGAAAAATTACAGATAGTGATTCGTTGATTGTATATGAATTTTTCTTTAAGAAAGATATTAAAAGTGAAATTGGGGATCTTTGTGTAATAAAAGAGTCTCATTTTGGAGATAAAAATGTGGTTTACCTTAGGCCATGATCGGGTTTTAGGACATTTTTAGAACATAATAGGGAGGTATCTTAAAGTTGATGGTATAATTCTGGATATGAAAATAAACATGTGAAAATATAGGATATGAAAGGATATGAAAAGGATAGCATTGTGTCCAGGAACATATGACCCAATAACCGAGGGTCATAGAGATGTTATTATTAGATGCTCTGAAATCTTTGAGAAAGTTATAGTAGCTGTAGCAAATAATGTAAGAAAAAAGCCTTTGTATTCTATAGAGAGAAGGGTAGATTTTGTAAAAAGATCTTTAAAAAATCTGGATAATGTAGAAGTTGTAATTTTAGAAGGCTTGCTGGTGGATCTGGCTAAGAAAAAAAATGCAAAGGTGATAGTAAAAGGATTGAGAGCCGTATCTGACTTTGAATATGAGTTTCAGATGGCTCAGATTAATAAAAAACTAAACCCTGAGGTTGAGACTATGTTTTTGATGACTAATCCTAAGTTTGCTTATCTTAGCTCAAGTGCTGTAAAGGAAGTAGCCAGGCTTGGTGGCTGTATAACAGGACTTGTTCCTGAAGAAATAGAAAATGATATAAGAGAGAGTTTTAAGGAGGGGAAGTTTGATTAATGAAAGATAGATAAATAAATGATAGATAAGTAATATAGTTTGATTGATAATAGGATGGAGAGAAAAATGGACGCGTTAGAAATAATTGATAGAATTGAGGAGCTTATAGATAAAGGTAGAAAAGTTCCTTTTACTTCCAATGTGATGGTAAATGCAAGTGAGATTTATGAGATGCTTGATGAGTTAAGGAGCATTCTACCGGAAGAATTCAGACAGGCTCGATGGATAGTAAAAGAGAGAGAGAACATGATTGAAGAAGCAAAGAGACAATCAGAGAGGATAATAAAGGAAGCCGAAGAAAAAGCTCAGGTTCTTTTAAGTGAAACGGAGATTTTGAAAAATGCGACCAGGAAAGCTGAGGAAATAATTTCTGTGGCTGAGTCCAGAGGGAGAACTATGAGACTTGAAGCGGAGGATTATGTTGATGAGAAACTTGCCAGCCTGGAAGCAGTTCTTCATAAATTACTCTCCTCTGTGGAAAAGAGTAGAGAACACTTCAAAACTTCAGTCTCTACTGATAACAAGCAATGATCTCAGGTGATGATTTAGATTTATTCTTGACTTTCCTTTATATCAAGATGTATTTGTTTCTTGCATAAATTGGACTTTGTGGTATATTTTTTACGTTTAATTATAACAGGTTTGTAACGTTAACTAATAGTAGGAGGACTGCTAGTTGGCACTTCCAAAGAAGAAAACATCTAAATCAAGAAGAGACAAAAGAAGAACTCATGACAAGTTAAAAGTTATGAGCATTGTTGATTGTCCCAGGTGTCATAGTAAGAAAATCTCCCATCGAGTTTGCCCAAATTGTGGATATTATGGGAATCTGCAGGTAATAAAGTTTGATACAAAAGAAAAGAAAGCTAAACAGGCCTAAATCTTTGTGGATTTGTTAAGTCTTTTACCTCATTTGGTTCTTTTGTTTTGTTTTTTAGTTTTTTGATTTTGTAAGTTTTTTATTGTGAAATTCTTACTAAGCCTTACTAGGGGATTTGTTCTAGATTTGTTTCCGGGAGGTATTAAAGTGTCGTTTGAAAAATTCTTCTGTCCTAACTCCGTGGTCATAATAGGTGCTGCGAGGGAAGAGGGCAAAGTAGGACATACAATTCTGGATAATGTGATAGAATCCGGGTATAAAGGAAAGCTTTTCCTTGTGAATCCAAAGGCGGATAAAATCCATGGAATAAAATGCTACAGTTCTGTTCTTGACATTCAGGAGGATATAGATCTGGCTATAATAGCCATACCAGGCAAAGCTGTTTCAAAGAGCCTGGATGAGTGTGCTCAGAGAAATGTGAGATGGGTTATAATAATCTCCGCGGGTTTTAAGGAAGCTGGAATCAAAGGCGCTAAGATGGAGAAGCGCCTTGTGGAGAAATCCAAACTGTATGGAATGAGAATCCTTGGCCCCAACTGTCTCGGGATGATTAATGCAAACTGTCCTATTAATGCTTCGTTTTCTCCTAATATGCCAAGAAAAGGTAATATAAGCTTTGTCTCTCAGTCAGGAGCTCTGGGCACTTCAGTTCTGGACTGGGCTAAGTCTAACAGGATAGGTCTTTCTAAGTTTGTGTCTCTGGGAAACAAAGCTGATATTTCTGAGAATGACTTATTTGAAGCATGGTTAGAAGACGAAGATACTAAAGTGATTACAGCTTATCTTGAAGGGGTAAAAGACGGCAAAGAGTTTATGAGAATATCTAGCAAAGTTTCCAGGGTAAAGCCTATAATAGTAGTAAAAGCTGGTAACACTGATGCTGGTGCAAGAGCTGTCTCTTCCCATACCGGGACTCTGGCAGGTTCAACCAGAGCTTATGATGCAGCCTTTAAACAAAGCGGAGTGATAAGGGCGAGAACTGTAAAAGATCTTTTTAATTACGGGCTGGCCTTTTCCTATCAGCCACTCCCGCAGGGGAAAAGAACCGTGATAGTCACAAATGCTGGGGGGCCAGGTATAATGGCTACAGATGCCTGTGAGGAAAATAATATTCCTTTGGCTACTCTGGAAAAAGTTACCATAGATAAGCTTAAAGAATTCTTACCAGAAGCTTCTAATTTTTATAATCCGGTAGATGTTCTCGGAGATGCATTGGCAGATAGATATAGAAAAACACTGGAGGTTATCTTTCAGGACAAAAATGTCGATGCCATAGTAGTTTTGTTGACTCCCCAGGCTATGACTCAACCTTATGAAACGGCAAAGGCAATTGTAGAAGTTGTGAGAACCACTGCTCGAAAGATTCCAGTTCTTACCTGTTTTATGGGTGGATTCGAAGTCAAAAAAGGAGTAGATTATCTTATAAGAAATGAGATTCCCAACTTTGAAATACCTGAAGATGCAATAAGTGCATTAAAGGTAATGATTGATTACAGTGACTGGGTTAACAAGAAAACCTTTCCTATAGAGGAGTTTGAGGTTGATGAAAGTGTGGTAAAAGAATTGTTAGATAGGTGCAAAAGTGAGGGAAGGTTAGAATTAGGGGAAATGGAATCTCGTCGAATATTAGAAGCCTATAACATAAAGGTTCCTCAAGCAGAGCTTGCCAGAGATGTTAAAGAGGCAAAGGAAATAGCCAGAAGAATTGGATACCCGGTTGTACTAAAAATAGTCTCACCTAATATCCTGCACAAGACCGACGTAGGAGGTGTAAGGATTGGGATTGAGAGTGAAAACGAACTTGAGGAAAGTTTTGATCAGATTTTGTGGAATGTTAAGAAATATATGCCTGAGGCGAACATTAAAGGAATTCTGGTTCAGGAGATGATTAAATCCAAAAAAGAAACTATAATTGGTGTTAGCAGTGATCCACAATTTGGCCCGATGATTATGTTTGGGCTTGGAGGGATATATGTGGAGACGCTCAAGGATGTCTCTTTCAGAATAGCTCCTATTAGTGTCGGAGATGCAAAAGAGATGGTGGAAGAGATAAAAACATTCAATCTGCTTAAAGGAGTAAGGGGTGAGAAGCCTTCTGATATTAAAAGCATTATAGAAACAATATTAAAGGTTTCTCAGCTGGTTACTGATTTTCCTGAGATAATTGAAATGGATATCAATCCTCTATTTGTTAAAGAGGAAGGGCAAGGTTGTGTTGCAGGAGATGCAAGAATAAGAATAGGAGGTTAGAAAATGGTTCCTTTATTTTTTGTTTCCAATCAACCTTTTTCAGGAAAGAGTTCTATTTGTGTTGGTGTTGGGAAGTTGCTTACAGAAAAGGGGATTAAAATTGGTTATATGAAGCCCATTGGAACTCTTCCCACCAGGGTTGGGGGAATAACAACAGACGAAGATGCTCAATATATTTCCAGTATACTCGGTGTGGGTGACGAGCTTGAAGATATTTCTCCAATTGTTTTAACCCAGCAATATTACAGGGAAGGTTTGAGGGACGATAACTTTTCCAGTAACTTCTTAGATATTATTCAGAAATCTTACAATAGAATCAAAGAGGGGAAAGATATTGTAATACTTGAAGGTGCTAAAAGTATAGAAGATGGATACTTTCTGGGTGTCTCTTCGAGAGAAATAAGCGAGAAACTCAAGGCGAAAACTGTGCTGGTTATAAAATACAGCTCAGAGGTAGTAGATCAGATATTGTATGCAAGGGAGTTTCTGAAGGATTTCTTTGGAGGAGTAATATTAAACTGGATTCCCAGAAGCCAGCTCGAATATATAGAAGAGCTGGTTCTCCCGTTCCTTAAGAGAAGGGAAATAAGAGTTTTTGGATACATTGCTTCTGATAAGATGTTATCGTCTGTAAGCATAAGAGAAATGGCTGAACTTCTGGGTGGACAGATAATTTGTGCTGAGGATAAGGTAGACGAGCTTGTGGAAACATTTATGGTCGGAGCCATGGGGCAAGAACAAGCTCTTAAATTTTTCAGAAGGAAAGCAAATAAGGCAGTCATTACTGGAGGCGATAGAGCTGATGTTCAATTAGCTGCTCTGGAGACACCCACAAAGTGTCTGATTTTAACCGGTAACTTTCAGCCTAGCAGTGTAGTTCTGGGTAGAGCGGAGGAACTAGGAGTTCCGATGATACTGGTAAATT
>JACIXO010000360.1 GCA_014360385.1 Actinomycetota bacterium
TCACATCGTTCACACTTTCGTTTTCCCTAAAAATTAATTCTTCTTAAGGATCAGCTTTTTAGATGTGACTAAGTTAAAGCTGAAGAGAAGATGATTAACCCTTAATTGATTTGATAGTATGTTGGCACTTTTTATGCAGCTTCCTGTAAGCCTGGCCTCTTTATGTCCTTCATCATCTTGATTGGGTCATATTTTACTCCTTTCTTTAATATGACATAAAATATCCTTATCAGTTTGTTGCACAATACTATTAGTGATTGCTTCTTTTTTAGCGGGTTTTGCGCTCTGGTGGTGTAATATTTGTGTAGTTCACGAAATTCTTCGTTTTTTGCGACCAAGGCCATTACTGCATTAAATAGCACACTCCTCAATCGCTTCCTCCCTCTTTTACTTATTGTCGTTTCTCCTTTATGCTTACCAGAGCTATTTTCTATTAGGTTTAATCCCCCTAGTTTTTGTATCTGTTTTGGATGTTCATATTTTTCAATATCTCCTACTTCTGCAATAAAACCTGCTACTGTGTTTACTCCTATCCCTTTGATTTCTAGTAGTTCTTTAACCCCTGGTATCTCAACTATTAATTCTTCCATCTTCTTCTCTATTTCTTCAATTTGTTTTTTTAAAAATTCGTATTGTTCAATGAGAGTCTTTATCTCGTATTCCGCCATCTTTATGCCCTGCTTCTTCCCTATGCTCTCCTTAGCAGTTTCTATCAGCTTTATAGCCCTTTTTTCTCCTACCCCTCTTTGTACTTCTTTCTTCCATATCGATATTATTTCTTCAGCACTCTTTTTTGCTATCTTCTCAGGCGTTGGAAATTCTCTTAATGTGATAAGTGCTGCTTTCCCTTCCCAGTCTGAAAATACGGTGTTAAACTCTGGAAAGTATATGTCCAACCATCTTGTTATTTGATTTTTTGTCATCCCTATTTGTTTGTTCAACCTCTCTTTTATGTCCATCGCTACCCTTAATTCCGCATATACTCCTTCAGGTATTATCGGCTCTACATATCTCCCGTCTTTTACTAGCATTGCTATTGTTTTTGGGTCTTTCTTATCGCTTTTTGTGGGAGAATTGTCATCTAATTCTTTGCTCATCTTTACATGAAATGGATTAACCAATACTACC
Organism: Actinomycetota bacterium; assembly: GCA_014360385.1. Classification (GTDB taxonomy): domain Bacteria; phylum Actinomycetota; class Humimicrobiia; order Humimicrobiales; family Humimicrobiaceae; genus JACIXO01. The sequence continues at coordinate 1,129 of JACIXO010000360.1, forward strand.
TTTATGTTATTGTCTTTAAGGTATTGGGCAAAACACAGCCAATATTGCCCTGTCGGTTCTATCCCTACTATTAGTTTGTTTTTCTTATGTCTCTCCATCAAGTCTTTTGCCCAGTTAAGAAATTTTGTCATACCTTCTCTATTGTTTTCAAATCTTAGGTATTTCCCATATTCTACTCCTCTGTAGTCAAATGCTCTGGCATAATGGCTTTCTTTTGCTATGTCTACTCCCGCAATTAATGTGTCTTCCGTTACTTGCAAAATCTTCTCATTTTGTGTATACTTCATTTTAGGTACCTCCTGTTTATTTTGATAATTCGAGGTAAGTTCTTAAACTTACACTCTGTATTTTATCAGGAGGTACTTATTTTTTCAAAGTCCATTCTCCCTTATTTTTATTCATTACAGGAATGCTCCATTTATATAGCCTCCCTGGAATAAAGTTTTTTGTATTTATTTAAGAATTCTTCAAACCTTCC
>JACIXO010000361.1 GCA_014360385.1 Actinomycetota bacterium
CGGAGAGCTATCTTAATGGGGTTGAAATTTTAAAGGGTATAAGAGCAAACCACCCGGACTCAAATGAAGCCTTCATTGCAAATTATAAAATACCAGAGTATCTGCTCAAAGCTGCACTTAGTTATAAAAGTTCAAAGAACTGGGATCAAGCAATAAAAGTTTTAGAAGAAATTACTTCGGATTATTCTGAGAGCGAGTTTTCTGTCAGAGCCAGCTCACTTTTATTTGATATTTATATTGAGAAATCAATGAATCTAAAAGACAGTTATAAATACAGGGAAAGCATAGAGGAGTTTCTTAAGGTACTGGAACTTAAGGAAAGAAATAAGGATAGGTATATGTTTGTTTATTATAGTAAGAGAATATTTGAAGGCATTAGCCTTTCTCTTCTTGAGACTGTGGGAGGGGAGATGCAATCACGAAGGGAGTATGAAAAGGCTTTGTTTGTGTATGATAAAATTCTGGAATTTTACCCAGAGTCAAAGGAGAAAATAATTCCTCATATAGTAGAGTGTAAAGTTGAGATTATTTCAGCTTCTCCTCACATGGATGTAGTTCAACCTGAATCGAGTCAGAGGATTTATAGTCCTGGAAAAACCAGAGTGGTTATTAAAAATGAAACTGAGTACAATCTGGTTATATATTTTGAGGGACCTGAATTGAAATTGGTAGAGCTAAAACCAAAAGCAGGAGTGGAAGTAGAATTGCTGTCAGGAACCTACAAAGTAGCAGGTGAACTTACAGGGGAAAATGGTGAAAATATAGATGTTTTACCATTCTATGGGATAATAAAATACGAAGAGAATCAGAGATACAGAGAAGTTTATAGTATATAGCTTACTGAAATCATTCCATCCCTTTAAGGCCATCTCGTATAAGGGCTCGTAGATTATCATCAAGATAACCCTCTACATATGATTTATCTCTTTCTCTTTCTACATCGAGACTAACTTCTAATTTACTGAGGAGGTTATCAAGTGTATTTCCTACGATCTTAACTTTCTTAAGTGTATATTCTTCATCTTCTGACTTTAAGTCCTTTATAACTTCGTCAATATCAGAGTTAAATTTGTCAAAAGCTTCCTTGAGTGCACCACTGAAAGTAGCTTTTTGCCAGAACCATCTTCCTCTATTCTTTACATTATAAAGATTGAATAGACCAAAAAGATATTCAAGTCCTATATCTCTGCTTTCACAGATTCTTTTGATGATAAAGAGTCTTTTAGTCATGTATGGTGCTTTCCTTAGCTTTTTAATGTCTATTTCACTCATAGTTAATTCACTTCCTTAAGGGTAGACAGCCTCTTTTTTATTCTAAGTGTAATAATTGTAATTAAAGGTGTATTTTATGTCTTTTTGAAAGCTATACCAGTTTTGTTTACAAATTTGGATACTTTTTAACAGATTTAGATATAATACACCACCATAAGTATAACAAAATTATCCTGAAACTCCAGATTATGGCTAGGTAGCATTTCTTTTTCTTTTCATTTCTCAGAACTGCTTAAAGTAAGAAGGGAAAAATTGTTCAGATATTTTTTGTAATAAAATTTTCTATAACATTGAATAAAATATTTAGACAATAAATTACACTTTTATGTTTAC
>JACIXO010000362.1 GCA_014360385.1 Actinomycetota bacterium
ATCACCAATTCTTTCAAGGTATCTACTTGCAAGAGAGATATTGGTAATAAATTTTACATATTCTTCCTGATAACCCTCCTTGCCATGAGTCACATACAGCTTTTTAAAAATCATTTTCTGAATATCATCCACAGGATTGTCTACCCTGTCCAGTTTCGAGGCAAGTTTAGGATCTCTATTTTTGAAAGCTTCAAGAGCCTTACCTAGAATCGACTTAACAAGGCTTCCCATTTCCGTTATAAGAGTTGTTAACTCTTTATCAATGCCAATTTCCTGATCAATCTCCTTGTATTTGGCGAGCCTTTTTACTATTCTTGCAAGATTGACAGAAAGATCACCAATTCTTTCCAGATATTTAATTATAAGGCTTACAGAGTGAAGAAATCTTAAATCACTCGCCACTGGCTGGTGTTCAGCCTGGACAACTATACATTTTTCCTCAATCATGATATCGTATTCATCTATTTTTATATCCTCGTCGATTACTTTTTGTGCTGTCTCAACATCAAATTCCACAAACGCTTTTATAGCATTATGAACAGCTTCCTGGACCAGACTTCCCATCGAGATTACGTCTTCCGAAATTTCATCCAACTTCTCATAAAAACTTTTTCTCATAGTTATTCGACCTTTCCAATTTTTCTTTTTCTTACCATCTCTTACTCTCTCTAGCTCTTACTCTCTCTTTCTCAATCTTGCTCTTGTTCTAATAATTGCTCCTGGAATAACAAAAACCAGAACTAACATCAGAAGAACCAGTGCAGTCCCCCACTGCATATCTTCAGGAGCGTTGGTAAGCTGGGTAGCAAGAACATATAAGTGATAAGGTAGAGCCATCACCTGACTAAATACCGAGTTAGGAAGATTCGGCTGAGAAAAGGCAGCTACAGTTAACATAATAGGGGCAGTCTCCCCTGCAGCTCTTCCTATTCCTATAACAGAGCCTGTAATAATTCCCGGGAATGCCTGGGGAAGCAAAACCTTAACTATGGTCTGCCACTTTGTAGCACCTAAAGCTAAAGAAGCTTCTCTATAAGTGTCAGGAACACTCTTTAGCGCTTCTTCAGTAGCAGTTATAATTACAGGCAAAATAAGAAGTGCAAGAGTAAGTGAGCCTGAAAGAATTGATTTCCCAAACCCAAGAAATATCACAAAAAAACCAAGCCCAAAAAGCCCAAAAACTACAGACGGAACTCCTGACATATTTACAATAGAAAGCCTGATAATTCTAGTAAGTCTGGTTTTTCTGGCATACTCATTTAGATATATAGCTGAAAATATACCAACAGGAAGAGAAAACACAAGGGTACCAATTACAAGGTAAAGCGTACCCACAATAGCAGGAAATATACCTCCTTCTCTCATTCCTGCCTTCGGTTTCTCAGTCAGGAACTCCCAGCTTATTGCACTACTTCCCTTTATTATAAGATAGACGATTATGCCAAAAACAAATACAACCACTACAAGGGACACTAAAAGAAGAAGTATATAGAAAAACCTCTGAGTAAATGTTTTTCTTTTCATACTATACATACTATAATTACACTTATTGAGCTTTTTACTATCGCTTTAAATCAAAATATCAAAATTCCATTTT
>JACIXO010000363.1 GCA_014360385.1 Actinomycetota bacterium
CTCCCCCTCGAGGATGCGCACGTTCTACATATGCTATAATACTTGCCTCGACTATATCAGTACTTATACCTTTTCCCATGACTTCAAAGCCATCAGTGCTAACCACTATCCTTACAGAGCCAATGGCGTCTTTTCCTTCAGATACTGCTTCAATGTTATAATCTACCAGCTTTGGTTTCATCCCTGTTATTTTGTCAATCGCTCTAAATGAAGCGTCAATTGGCCCATCACCCGAGGAAGACTCTTCGAATAGATTTCCATTAACTTCAATGCCTACGGTAGAAGTAGCCTCGACATCTGAACCACTCACAACTTTGTAGTATTTAAGTTTAAAGTGCTCTCTTACTTCTCTTATTTCATCTTCAACTATAGCTTTAAGGTCTCTATCATTTATCGAACCCTTTTTCTCAGCAAGAGCTTTAAATCTTTCAAATGCTTTTTCCAGGTCAGAATCGCTAAGTGTAAACCCGAGCTCCTCCAACCTCTTTTTGAAAGCGTGTCTTCCTGAATGTTTGCCAAGCACTAATTTTGAAGACTCAAGACCTATATCTTCAGGCTTTATTATTTCATACGTAGATCTATCCTTTAGCATTCCATCCTGGTGAATTCCTGCCTCATGCATAAACGCATTCTTGCCAACAATTGCCTTATTAGGAGGAACAACATAGCCTGTAAGCGAACGAACCAGACTGCTGGTTCTCATTATTTCCTTTATGTTAATATCAGTGTATACACCTCCAAGGTCTTTCCTCCGGGTTTCAATAATCATAACCACCTCTTCAAGGGATGCATTTCCTGCTCTTTCACCTATACCATTAACAGCACATTCGACCTGCTGTGCTCCGTGTTCAATAGCCATTATAGAATTTGCAACAGCCAAACCCAGATCATCGTGACAATGGACACTGACAATTACATTTTCTATTCCGGCTGTATGATTGAAGACATAATCAACAAGGTCTGCAAACTCGTCTGGAAGTGCATAACCCACTGTATCTGGTATATTAAGTACTTTTGCTCCATTCTTTATCGCAACCTCAAAAAGCCTGCAGAGAAACTCTTTATCGCTCCTGGTAGCATCCATTGCTGAAAACTCAATCAAATCTGTATACTTGCGGCATCTTTTTACAGCTTCCTGAGCCAGCTCTATAACTTCTTCCCTGGTCTTCTTAAGCTGGTACTTTAGATGAATATCTGAGGAAGATATAAATGTGTGAATTACAGGATATTTAGCTTCCTTTAAAGCTTCTCCTGCAGCATCGATATCTTTAGGGTTAGCTCTCGCAAGAGCAGCGATTCTTCTATCTTTTATTTTCCTGGATATTGCTCTTACAGCATCAAAATCACTTTTTGATGAGACAGGAAAGCCAGCCTCTATGACATCCACATTTAGCTTTGCAAGTTGTTCGGCTATTTCAAGTTTCTCTTTAACATTCAAATGTATGCCAGGAGCTTGCTCACCATCACGCAACGTTGTATCGAATATATCTATTTTTCTCGACATTGTATTTCAACCTCTTCCGGTATTCCTAAATGCTTTTTTTACACAAATATTAAAAAAATTTACTTAAAAAGCGCTAAGCAACCAATTT
>JACIXO010000364.1 GCA_014360385.1 Actinomycetota bacterium
CCCATATTTCACTCCACCATTTTTCAGGAAAAATAACTTCAGGAAATTTTGGAGTATCACTTTGGAAATTATTTGTTCCAATGCCTCCCATTCTTGACAGCGGCTCAACCATCTTTGGAGTGCCTTCTCTATTTAGTTTACGAACAGCTGAACTCATTCTTATAGACCTATATGCTTCCTTACAAGCTCTAATAAACTCAACAGGTTTTGCTACCTCAACACAACCTTTATTCTTTATAGCTATTGCCTTCACATTTTTTGAACCCATAACAGCACCAGCTCCGCCACGACCAGCACACCTCCCTTCAGAAAATACCCCAGCTAATGGGCTTTTTCTCTCCCCAGCTGGCCCAATAACAACCCAACGCCAATCTTTTCCTAGTAAATTCCTCAAATAATCATCTGTCTCAAATGTGGTAGCACCTTTTAAATCTTCCCCATCTAAGAAATCAACTTTTCCTTTATCTATAACAACAACGACTAATTTAGAAGAGGTTTTGCAAAGAATTATTCCATCATATCCCATAAATTTAATTGCTTGCCCAAAAAATCCTCCACAATACGAATCAAGAAAAGTTCCGGTCTTAGGACTCTTAGTAATTACTGCAAAACGGCTTGAAGTTGGAGCAAATGTACCAGTTAATGGACCAGTCATAAACATGAGAATATTCTCAGCACTGAGAGGCGGTGTTCCTACTGGCAAATTATTAAGTAATAGCCATGCACCAAGTCCTTTACCACCAATAAGAAGCTCATATAAACGTTCAGGAATTTCTTCCTCCCAATATCGTTTATTCGAAAGGTCTATCCATAAAACTTTACCAGTAAAACCCTTGTTACTCATTCTTTTATATCCTTACTATCTAATTAACAAATTTCTTTTATCGACAATGCACCTGTTGGGCAAGCTAAAACACACTCGGGTTCTCCATTGCAGAGGTCACAAACGTAAGGTATGTGATTATTGTTATCCATCTTAATAACACCTTGGGGGCATACTCTAGTGCACTCACCGCACCCATTACACTTTCCTGGATCAAGACTGATTCCACCTTCTTTTAAAAAATGGAGAGCTTCTTTCTTACACACATTTATGCACTTGCCACACTGATTACAAATATGAATTTTAGGATAAATGGATTTAGATTCATTATGGTTAATTATAATAGTCGAACCATCCAGCCCCTGCCTCCCTGTATGTCTAAAACTACATGCAACAGCACATAAATTACAATTAGTACATAACTCTGACTTTATAATAACTTTTTTCTTTAAAAATTTCTTTTTTTCAATAGAAGCCCCATGAAATAAATCATAAAGTTTACTAATAATCAATTCCGGATCTTTAGACTGAGTAACATTTCTACCAAAGACAATTCCCTTAGCTCCAGCACTTTTTGCATCCATAGCCATATCAATTGCATCTTGGTAACGATCCGATCTCGCACCGCCCAATACAAGAACTGGAACACCTTTGGCAGCCTTTATTACACCTTCAAAAGATTCTTCATTTCCTGTGTAAGGAACCTTTAAAAAATCTGCTCCTAATTCAAATGACAAACTTACTCCATATTCTAAAATTTTACTCATA
>JACIXO010000365.1 GCA_014360385.1 Actinomycetota bacterium
GAATAAACTTGCAAAAAAGAGTGTAAGGAAATTGTTAGGTTCCTAGTATTCAATAGGTGTGTAATAGGTGTGTGTGAAAAAATGCAGCACAGGTTCTTTATACAGAGAGCTATGAAAGAGGAAAGAGGGAGTTATAATTTTTGAATCAGGAAAATTACGAGAAGAGAATTAGCAGTTGACTTTTGAAGATACATACCTTAAGATTGTATATGTGTTTATATTAATATTTTATCCTTAGCAGAAGGAGGTGAAAATGAGCAAAGTCACTTCCATCATTTTTGGCATCATACTACTCATAATTGGTATTCTTGCATTGTTTCCAGCCTTAAAGATAGCTGCTCTCTGGGCGGCTATAGTCATCCTGATCATAGGCATTCTTAGCCTGATATTCGGAATAGTTGACAAAAGAAAATCTGCTTAAAATTGTAAGCACTTGCCAGACATTCTATGTGAGGTTCCCCATCATGGCAATGATGAGGAACCTCACATTTTAACTACCAGGCTTTTATTTATGGCTCTGGTATTCTTTCTTATAAAGTATGCTTCTAAATTTGGGGTAGGAAGCTACTTTTAGTTCCTCCGTTGACTCACCGGTTACAGGCTTTTACAAAACTCTCTTCTTTTATAACTCTTTATAGCTTTTTTATAACTTCACTATGTTGACTTGTAACTTTTCCCCAATGACTTAAAATATTTCTTAACACTTGTTAAGTTATTTTACTCGAAAAAGTGTTATCTTAGTTGGCAATAAGAGTAGGATGGTTTGGAGAGGAGGTAATTTATGAAAATTTTTGGGAAAGAGCTTACAAAAGCTGAGGTTTTAAAAAGAATTGGAGACATTTCTCAGCTGGGGTTTATAAAAACGTATGAGTTTGCAGATGGGGTAAGTAGAGGACTTCGCGCAGTTGATATAAAAAGTCCATGTGGACTTGATATGACTATTCTTTTGGACAGGGCAATGGATATATCATACTTGTCCTATAAATCTGTTCCAATAGGATGGCGTTCAGCTACAAGGGAGACTTCTCCTTGCTATTACGAAAGTAGTGGTCTTGAGTGGCTTAGAACTTTTTACGGTGGCTTACTTACCACTTGTGGTCTTACATACATGGGTGCGCCAGGTATTGATGATGGAGAAGAGCTTGGTTTGCATGGAAGAATATCTAACATTGCTGCTGAAAGAGTGTGGGCTGATGGAAAATGGGAAGATGATAGGTTTATGATGTGGGTCAGTGGGAAAGTGAGGGAAGCAAAAGTTTTTGGTGATAAACTGGAACTTGAAAGGAAAATTACTACATGGATGGATGAACCAAGAATAGTGATAGAAGATGTTGTCGAAAACATTGGTTTTGCTGAATCTCCTCTTATGATTCTGTATCATATTAACATCGGCTATCCTGTTCTGGATGCTACCTCTAAGCTACTTTCATCAAAATCAAAAGTAACTCCAAGAGATGAGGAAGCTAAAAAGGGGCTAGATAAATACGCTTTCTTTTCAGAGCCTGTAAAGGATTTTAAAGAACAGGTTTATTTCCATGATATCGAAGCTGACAGTGATGGTAATGCTAATATTTC
>JACIXO010000366.1 GCA_014360385.1 Actinomycetota bacterium
ATTATATCTTTCTTTCAAAATTTAAGTTCTGATCAATATTTTGTTCTAAGTTTTGCAATCTTTTCTCAATATGTACTATCTAAAAAAATATGTTTACACCTAGCAAAGATTAATAAGTACCTTGAAAATATATAAAAGTATAGATTAAATAGTAGATAAAACACTACCTTAAAAGTTAAAATATTTGATTGTTAATCGGAAAGCCAATAAATATACAATAAACAATACAAATTTTATTAAATTTGTAAATTAATTTACTAAGGTTAATTCTACATCAAAGAGTTTATTACTCTTATAAAATCTTGCTATTATGTCCCCATTTACTTCAATCTCATTATATTTTTTTTCAATTATTTTTCCTGTTTTGACATCATGAGTCCAATCTATAATCTCATTGATTGGATACCTATTTTGTAAATTATTAAAAAAGTCTTCAAAGTTTTTTACGATTAGTTTAGCATTTGAGATTGAACAAAATTCTTCAGTTGTTCCAAGTCCCCAAAATCCAAATCGAACTTCATTGTATGGTAGAGACTCTCTCAAATGCCAATAGGCAATCTCAACTTTTTCTCCTCTTTTGATTAAAGACTTTATGCTTATATAAGGAAATTCAAAGTATAAAAGTTTTCCAAATCTATTTGGATCTGGAAATATATCAATTCCAATTAACAATTCACCGGGAAGAAACTTTCCAAATAACCCTTCTATTCGCTCTTTTCCTAGAAATTGCAACTCCGACTCAGTAATCATTTCTTTTTTTAATGCCCACTTTCGTATTTCACCAAGTTCATATGAGGGTAAAAGAGCCCCACCTCTAATAAATACTAAACCGCCAAAGAAGTTCCATAATTTTTCACCAAATATCTTGAACATTTTTCAATTTAATATTTTTAATTTCTTTGGAATCAACCGTTGTGCCCAATACAACCTTTAGTTAGATCTAGTTAACAGTTTATTTTTTACTTTTTCGACTGAAAATTTTACTATGACCTTTACTGTTTATTAATAACTCAAATATTTCCTTTTTATCTTCAATAGATAGCTCAGAGTAAATTTCTTTAATATACATATATTTCAATTCAGGCATTTTCTTTTACTTTTTTATAATTGGTATGTTTTATTTATAAGTTTTTAGCTTTATAATTCTAACTATCTTATAAAACGATTATTTATAATTATGCAAATGGCCACTTATATAACCATGAGTATCAGCACTCTATCCAAATAATTCTTTCTCTATCAATTTTATGTATTTATTTACATAAAACATATCAGGTTCATGTTTAAGTGGCCTAACTCTGATCTCAAACCCAGGTTCATTAATATCATTGCTATCAAATAAAACTAATCCCACTCCAAAAATTAAGCATAAGGAATCTAATTTTGAGACATCATCTTGAGGTGAATTTTTAGGAATAACGATATATGACTTATGGCTAAATAGTTTATATGAACAGGCTTGACCAAATGCTTTGATTAAATCTCCTGGATCAGCCTTTATCTCTGCTGAAACAATTTCAGTAGGAAATTTAATTATATCGCCTTTAAAAGGTTCTCGCACTCCTA
>JACIXO010000367.1 GCA_014360385.1 Actinomycetota bacterium
CTCCCTGCCATTTCCATTTATTATTCTTTCATAAATGTAAAGCATCTGTCTTAAGCCTTCTCTACAGGGAACACATTTTCCACACGATTCATCTGAAAGAAAGTTCAAGAAGTAATAAGCAACATTCACCATGCATGAAGTCTCATCCATTACAACCATCCCACCAGAACCCATCATTGAGCCTGCTTTGCTAAGCTTATCAAAATCTACTGGGAGATCTAAAAGCTTTTCAGGAATGACCCCACCTGAAGGCCCACCAGTTTGAACTGCTTTAAATTTTTTACCATCCTTAATACCTCCACCAATCTTAAAAATTATATCTCTAAGACTAATCCCTAAAGGAACTTCCACAAGGCCAGTATTTTTTACCTTACCTACCATAGAAAATATCTTAGTGCCACTATTATTCTTTGTACCAATAGAGGTAAACCAGTCTGCACCATTTTTTATTATTAATGGAACATTTGCCCAGGTTTCAACATTATTAAGGTTAGTAGGCTTACCCCAAAGTCCACTTTCAGCCATATGAATATATTTAAGCCTTGGTTCACCCACATTTCCTTCTATAGCAGAAGTAAGTGCACTCGATTCGCCAGAAACATAAGCTCCTGCACCTCTATGTACTTTTATCTCAAAATCAAACCCGGACCCTAGAATATCCTTGCCCAAAAACCCGTAATCCATTGCTTGCCTAATGGCAATATTAACATTCTCAAGGGTATAGGGGTATTCTTGTCTTATATAAATAAAACCCTTATTAGAACCAATAGCATAAGCTCCTATTATCAAGCCTTCAATAACACTATGAGGATTACCCTCCAATATTGCTCTATCCATATATGCCCCGGGGTCACCCTCATCAGCATTGACAATTACATACTTTGGACTACCCAAAGCCTTTCTTGTGGTTTCCCATTTTATTCCTGCTGGAAATCCACCTCCGCCTCTACCTCTAAGATTTGCTTTCTTTACCTCTTCCAGAACTTCCTCGGGAGTCATTTCAAAAAGTGCCCTTGCGAGAGCCTGATAGCCACCAAGCCTTATATAGTCTTCTATATTTGTTGGGTCTATTTTAGGAATATCCCTTAAAAGGAGCATCTTTTGATACTTGTAGAAAGGAATATCCCACTTTCCAGGCACTGGATTACCAGCTTCATCATGGTATAAAAGTCTTTCTACAACCTCATTATTTATTGCTTTCTCCACTATTTCTGAAACATCTTCTGCCTTCACTCTGAAATAGCAAATCTCTTGAGGATATATCGTAACAACAGGGCCCATCTCACACCATCCATGACAGCCAGTCTTTCGAACAATAATCTCCTTAGTACTATTCTTTTCTTTACTATTCTCACTATCCAAGCTTTCTCTCTCCTCAATTCTACTTCTCTTTCTAATCTCAGCTTCAAAGGATGAAAAAATGTTATCTCCTCCATAAGCTTTGCACCCTGGACCTGAACATACTGAAATTATAGTCTTACCTTCCCACTGCTTTTGAAGAAAACTAGCTCTCTCCCCAAGCTCAGAAGGTGAGCTAATTCTTTTGGAGCTTATTATGGTACTCG
>JACIXO010000368.1 GCA_014360385.1 Actinomycetota bacterium
ATTTATTGAAAGCACAACCTCATCTTCTCCCAAACCACTACATATACCCTCTTCAGGCTTTTCAAGCAGCATATCTATGGAAATATAATCATCTTTTCTTCTGGGTAAATTTATTATCTTGCCAATCACATCTTCTTTTCTGGTAAGATAACCCTCTGGAAGAGAATCTTTGTAATACTCTTTAACACAAATATCGTTTTCATCTATTTTCTTACCATCCTCTATATAACGAGCTGCTACAAGAATCTCTTTCCTATCAAGATAGTTGTTCAAAAAAAGATAGGAAGCCATTCCAATGATTAGAGAACCCAAGATTGCCAAAATTATGTACTTTCTGTAGTAATTCATTTTGAAAATTCTATTAAGATTTTTTGCTAATTAATCATAGGTGAGTATATCCAGAACCTTTCGAGCAAAGCTGTCGAAACTTCTTATAGCTAAAAGGTCAAGATTAGAAAAATCGCTTCTGCCTTTCAGAAAATCAACTTCTTCCAAGTATACAAGATCTCTTAAATCAAGAAGCTCTTTGAGTTGCGACTCTTCTATTTCCAACTTATTAGCTTTACCGCTGACATATTTATTTATAACCAGCATTTTCTCAAGATCCTGGCAAATAAATTTCTTATTAATACTTATAAGTCTTCCAAGACTGCCCAGAGTATTATCCGAGACCATCACAAGGATATCAGCCAAGTCAACTACTCCCAGCCATAATTCGTTAATCTGGCACGATAAGTCAAACACAATTATGTGGTATTTTCGTCGAGCAAGATCCACCAAACTATATATATCTGGGAGTTCAATTTTCCTTGATAACTCATAGGTTGGAGGTGCCTGCAACACATCAAGGTTATTCCTTATACTAAAAACAGAGGCTTCCATCGCACCTCTTGTATAGCTTTCCATAAAGTTTACAATGCTTGGGGATTTCGGAATATTAAGATAATATCCTATGTCACTTCCTCCTTCTGAGAAATTAAGATCTACTATCAAGGTTTTAAGTTTACTGAAGGTTAGTCCAAGAAAGATACACAAAAGAGTGCTACCCACCCCACCTTTCGCCTTAACAAAAACTATTGCTTTCTGCTTAATTGTTCTCACGTTTCCTGTTTTCAATTCCTGATAGTTTAGCTCCTGATACCCTTTGCCGGTTACTCGAGTTTCATCTTCCCTACCTTTTCTCACTTCTGTGTCAATATTAGTAGAATTAATAGAAGCATCATAAGTCATATATCTATTCTCTGGTTCGATTTTCTCATCCGTTGTCTTAAATGAATCCGGCACCTCTGACCTTTGGCTTGGTAAATCACTATCTGGTAAGTAATTATTTATTTTTATTTCATTATTCCTTGTCATTTTATTTGTTTTTCCATTATTGTTACCACTTGAATTATCATAACTCAGATCACTTTCAAAATTTTTCTTAGCAGGCTGGATAGAATTATTAGTTGCCCTTAAATTTTTCCACCAAAACGCCTTTCTGTGCTTCCTTCGGGCTACTTTGTTTCTCAATGCTAAAGTCAGAAGTCTTTCCAGCTCCTTATCATCCAGAGGTGATTTTAAAT
>JACIXO010000369.1 GCA_014360385.1 Actinomycetota bacterium
AAACCTTAAAATATGACACATATTTTAATACATATCTTGATATATTTTATTAAATAATTATCAGTAAATTAATAATTAAAATATTATTAAATTAATAAAAACATTTTAGGAAAAAATGGGCTAGGAGAGGGATTCATTTACTTATTTTTGTGCATAGAAAATCTTAATGTGGTACCGCTACCAACAAATAGGTCTGATGCAGATATTGTATATCATTTTTTAAGCTATAATATCAATAATGCCATGAGATAGAAAATTTATTCGTAAGATTAACCTTGAGGGTACACGAAAGATCATAGAAGCTTGCCTAGAGTGCGGAATCAGTCGACTTATTTATACCAGCAGTATACTTACTACTGAGGGAAAAGAAGACAGTAAGAGTCCTAAGCTCGTTCTACATCTAATCTATCCTCTCTTAATGGACTTGGAGTTGAAATAATATATGGAGATATACTCGATATTAACTCTCTTATAAAAGCTTTTAAAAACGCTGATAATGTATATCACTTAGCTGGAATTGTAACTATTATGCCTGGTGATAAAAGTTTAATAAGAAAGATTAACTTTGAAGGAACAAAAAATGTTATAAAAGCCTGTATTGAATGTAATATTAGGCGTTTAATTTATGTAAGCAGTATCCATGCTTTAAAAGAGCCTCCTGAAGGCACAATTATTGATGAAAATATGCCCTTTGACCCCAAAAATAGAAGAGGTGAGTATGATAGAACAAAAGCTCTTGCTAGCATAGAAGTTCTGAAATCAAATGGAAATGGTATTGAGTCAATAGTTGTATGTCCAACTGGAGTTATAGGTCCTTATGATTTTCGAGGTTCTTTGATTACAAAAACAATCGTCGACTTTGCAAAAGGAAAAATGAAAATAACCATAAATGGAGTATATGATTTCGTTGACGTAAGAGATGTAGCAGAAGGAATTATTCTTGCAGCTAAAAAAGGAAAAAGTGGTGAGAAATATATTTTATCAGGAGAGAGAGTATCTATGGATTATATGATGAAAATTCTATCTGAGATTACTAATGTAAAACAACCCAGATTTAAAATTCCTATAAGGCTTCCAAAATTTATTGGGGTGCTCTCACCTATGTATTATAAGCTATTTAATAAAACACCAAGATTTACATCTTATTCTATAAATATTCTATAAATACACTTCAATCAAATTCATATATTAGCCATAAAAAAGCAAGTCTAGAATTAGGATATAATCCCCGGCCAATTAGAAACTCAATTATAGACACTATCAGGTGGCTCAATGAAAATGATCTTCTAAAAAAATAAAATTAAAATCTTGAATTTAAAGATTACCTAAATAATTATTGATTTGCCACAACTCGTAAAATGGAAGAAAAATAACTTTTGTATTACCAATTTTTATAGAGTCTTTATAATTTAAGTTTATAACAAAAGCCATCTTAGGGTTATATTTTTCTATAAAACTTCTGAAGGACCTACTTACTTCTAAACATTTGTAAATTTTATATTTAACCTCAACAGGAATATGATTATTGCCTGATGAAATTATAAAATCAACTTTTGC
>JACIXO010000037.1 GCA_014360385.1 Actinomycetota bacterium
CCTACATTTTAAAACCTTTGTCTCGTTTATTACCAGCACATCCTTTGGGTTTATATAATTTCCTATATTATAGAAAAAGTCATGCCTTATAGAACCTGAACTTCTTTCCAGTATTAAAAGCCTGGATTTTTCTCTTTCAGGAATGGGTTTCTGAGCTATATATTTTCTGGGAAGCTCATAATCAAATAATTCTATTTTCATATGAATTTTAATATCAACTTTGTGTCGATTTTATGCCAACCCTACTTAAGACTTGGCTTAAGTTATTGAACTACCGCATTGTTGGTATACCTTCACAATACTACACTCTTGTATAATTATCTTATGTTAATTTGACCGAGTGAAGACTGAAATAAAAAGTAAAAAATAAAAATAATAACACAAGAATACACAATGTAGACTTTTGAAAAATTCGAGATCCAGATTTATTTTAAGCCTGGTATCAAAAAAGCTTTGGGTTACCTTCTTCTTTCTTTTCTATCCCAAGATGCTCGAAAGCCAGATTTGTAGCCACTCTTCCTTTGGGCGTTCTTTTAATAAAGCCAAGCTGAACCAGGTAAGGTTCGTAAACATCCTCGATGGTGTTTATTTCTTCTCCAATGGATATGGCAATGGTGCCTATTCCTACAGGGCCACCGTTAAATTTGTTTATAATTGTATCCAGTATTTTCTTATCAATTATATCAAGCCCTAAACTATCTATTTCCAGTCGGGTCAACGCTTTTTCAGCTATTTCCTCGGTTATACTTCCATCTCCATAAATTAAAGCATAATCTCTTACTCGTTTCAGAAGCCTGTTTGCTATCCTCGGGGTTCCTCTACTCCTTCTGGCTATAGCTTTTGCACCTTCCTGGGTTATTTCCAGACCCAATATCTTTGCCGACCTTAGAATTATTTTCACAATGCTACTTTCCTTATAATAATCAAGTCTTAAGTTGACACCAAATCTTTCTCTTAAGGGAGGTGCCAGAAGTCCTGTTCGCGTGGTAGCCCCAATTATAGTAAAAGGAGCAATGTCAATTCTTATAGACCTTGCAGATGGTCCTTTTCCTATCACTATATCCAGCTTATAATCTTCCATTGCAGGATAAAGTATCTCTTCCACCGCTCTACTTAAACGGTGTATCTCATCTATGAACAAGACATCAAATTTCTCAAGATTTGTTAAAATTGCAGCTAAATCTCCAGCCTTTTCTATAGCAGGGCCTGAAGTTATTCTAAAGTTAACTCCCAGCTCATTGGCTATTATTTCTGCAAGGCAGGTCTTCCCAAGACCAGGTGGACCTGAAAGGAGAACATGATCAAGAGGCTCTCCCCTTTTTTTCGCAGAATTAATAAAAATCAAAAGATTTTCAATTATCCTTTCCTGGCCAATAAATTCAGAAATAAACCTCGGACGAAGACTTCTGTCCAGTTCGAGGTCTTCACTTCTATATTTAGGATTCACATCCGTTGGAGTAATTCCTTCATTTTCTTTTTTCTCAGCCAGAATTTAAACCTCCTTGAGTAGAAGTTTTACAAGGTCCTCTGTCCTCATATCATTTAAGTTTATATTTTTTATTTTAGCAAGTGCTCTACTAATTTCCTGCGAGGAATACCCTAAAGCTTTTAAAGCCTGCCTGGCTTCGGAGACTTTCTCATTCTCCCAGAGAAAATCTATACGAGATACTTCCGCATCCTGTGATAACTTTTCTCTAAGTTCGAGTATAATCCTTTCAGCCAGCTTTTTTCCAATGCCCGGTATTCTTCTGAGTAACTCAACTTCTCCGTTAATAATTGCACTTTTAATTTCGTCTACAGTATAAATAGACAAGGCACTAAGACCTATTTTTATGGACACACCTGAGACTTCCAGTAATTTTAGAAAAAATTCTTTCTCCTCTGGAGTAGCAAAACCAACAAGTTTAAGTTCATTCTCCCGAATATGAAGATATGTATTTATCTCTATCTCAGTATTTATGGAAGGGAGTTTTTCGAAGGTTTTACCTGAAATTAATATTTCAAAACCTATCCCGCCTGACTTTACTATAATGAAAGAGGGAGATTTGTTTAAAAGTTTGCCACTTATTTTAGAAATCATTAAACTTCTTAAATCTTTAAACCTTCAACTCTGGAATTAAACTTACTATAACTTGCATGACAAAGTGCAACAGCCATGGCATCCCAGGCATCATCCTTGTTTGTGAAAAAGTTATCTTCAACATTCAAGATCACTTTCAGCATATACTTTATCTGCTTCTTTGTAGCTTTTCCATAGCCTACTATAGCCAATTTAACTTGAAGTGGAGTATATTCATATATAGAGATATTATTCTGGCTACCTGCTAATATTGAAATCCCTCTCGCCTGACCAATATTAAATGCTGTTTTTGCATTTGAGCTAAAAAAAATATCCTCAATCGCTAAAGAATCAGGAGCGTACTCCACAATCAATCTATTAAGTTCAGAATAAATCTTTTTTAATCTCTCAGGAATTGACTTATATTTTTTAGTCTCAATACACCCACAGTACACAGGAAAATATTTATTTTCTCTTATCTCCACAACACCCACACCAGTTGTTTCCAATCCTGGGTCAACACCCATCACCTTCATCTTTGTCATGCTCCAATTTTACTTAAGATCTCATCTGTTATTTCTAGATTTGAATAAACGTTCTGAACATCATCATGTTCATCTAGAAGATTTATGAGTCTCATGGCTTTTTCCGCATCTTCTCTCGACAGCTTAATTGTTGACTTTGGAACATAAGCTATCTCACTGGATTTAACCTTTATATTGTTCTTTTCAAGATTTGCTTTTACACTCATAAGATCTGCAGGCAAAACTTTTATCTCGTAAAACTCAGTTTCTTCCTCAATATCTTCTGCACCTGCATCGATGATCTTAAGCATAAATTCCTCTTCATCCTGAACTTCGGTTTTATCTACAAGAATCACACCTTTCCTTTCAAACAGCCATCCAACACATCCGACTTCCCCCAGGCTTCCATTGTTTCGGTTAAAAATGTTCCTAATATCTGCAGAAGTCCTATTCTTATTATCTGTCATGGCTTCTACCATTATAGCAATTCCTCCAGGCCCATAACCTTCATATATCACTCTCTCAAACTTTGCACCTTCTATCTCGCCTGTTCCTCTCTTAATTGCTCTCTCAATGTTTTCCTGAGGCATATTGTATTCTTTTGCCTTAGCAATTGCATTTGCAAGAGCAATATTATTTTCAGGGTCAGGGCTTCCACCTTCTCTTACTGCAACTGTTATGCTCCTGCTGAGTTTCCCAAATATGTTGCCCTTCTTAGCATCCTCTTTTGCTTTTTTATGTTTTATGGAATGCCATTTAGAATGACCTGACATTTTAATTCTCCTTCTTTACATATTCTCTAATCATGTTCAAGAAATATTGATGAATTCTTCTGTCCTCAGAAAGTTCGGGATGAAAAGAACTTACGAGAACATTTTTTTCTCTTGCCATGACTACATTGTTTCCAATTTTACCAAGAACTTTTACATTATCTCCAACCTTTGTTATTTTAGGAGCTCTTATAAATATAGCTCTGAACTTTTTCGGGTCCGAATTATGATTTAAGTTTAAATCTATAAACTCCTCAAAACTATCAATCTGCCTTCCATAAGCATTTCTTTCTACCTCTATGTCTATATAGCCCAGCCCAAAATTTTCATTCTTTACTCTTCGGGCTAATAATATTAGACCTGCACATGTTCCGAAGATAGGCTTACCCTTCCTGTAAAAATTGTCAAGGCGTGGCTTGAATTCATACAATTCTATTAACTTACTTATAGTTGTGCTTTCCCCACCAGGGATTATCAACCCATCTTTATCTTCAAGTTCATAAGGCAGCCTTACTTCATATGCTAAAGCTCCACAACCTTTTATAGCTATTATGTGCTCCCTGAAAGCTCCCTGTAAAGCCAGGACTCCTATTTTCAAATTCTTCAAATCACTCTCCATTTACCACCCTCTTACAGAAAGAAGCTCTTCTTTTGGAATCTTAGATATTTCAGTTCCATACATTGCACTACCAAGATTTCTTGAAACTCTAGCAAGTATCTCAGGATCGTTATAGTGAGTTGTAGCTTCTACTATAGCTCTTGCCATCTTTGCAGGATTTTCAGACTTAAATATCCCTGAGCCAACAAAAATGCCATCAGCACCAAGCTGCATAATAAGAGCAGCATCAGCTGGAGTTGCTATTCCACCTGCTGAAAAATTAACCACTGGCAGCTTCTTGTTTTCATGAACGTATAAAACAAGTTCATATGGAGCACCGAGCTCTTTAGCAACAGTTACAAGCTCTTCACGAGGCAGTGAGGCAACTCTTACTATTTCATCCTTGATATTCCTTAAGTGTCGAACAGCTTCTACTACATTTCCTGTTCCTGCTTCTCCCTTTGTTCTTATCATAGCTGCACCTTCTGCAATCCTTCTCAAAGCTTCACCTAAATTGGTTGCGCCACACACAAATGGAACCTTAAAATCCCATTTATTAATGTGGAATCTCTCATCAGCAGGAGTTAAAACCTCACTCTCATCAATATAATCCACCCCAATTGCCTCCAATATCTGTGCTTCTGCAAAGTGTCCAATCCTTGCTTTAGCCATAACCGGGATAGACACTGCCTCCATTATCTTTATTATGATTTCTGGATCCGCCATTCTGGCAACTCCTCCAGCTGCTCTGATATCAGCTGGCACTTTTTCCAGAGCCATTACCGCAACTGCTCCTGCCTCTTCCGCTATCTTGGCCTGGTCTACCGATGTCACATCCATTATCACTCCACCTTTTAACATTTCGGCAAGGCCTGTCTTAATCCTCAAAGTCCCCTTTTCCATTTGTATCTTAACACCTCCTAATTTTTTATCCCCACTCCTAGAGCCATTTCTTCAAGTCTTCTTATTCTCTCCTCTACCGGTGGGTGAGTGCTAAACAAATTACTAAGAAAAGACCTGGCTCTCGTACCAAAAGGATTGGAAATAAACAAATGAGCTGTAGCATCGTTTGCCACTCTTAATTTGCTATCCGAACTTATTTTTCTTAATGCATTAGCCAGACCTGCTGGATATCTTGTTATAAGTGCTCCATTACTGTCAGCCAGAAACTCTCGACTTCTACTTATAGCAAGCCTAATTATAGTAGCAATGAGCGGTGATAAAAGGATGAGTATAATACCTACAACTAGCAAAATTAAAGACAAAATTCCTCCTCCATTACGATCAGATCTTCTTCTCCCTCCAAAAAAGAAACTTCTCAATATTATATTACTTATTATAGAAAGCATACCCACCAGTACAACTATAATAGTCCCGAGCAGTATATCGTAATTCTTTATGTGAGAAAGCTCATGGCCAATTACACCCTTAAGTTCTTCGTCATTTAACTTTTCCAGTAAGCCCCGAGTAAACACTATAACTGCGTTCTCGGGATTTCTACCAGTAGCAAAGGCATTCATTGCTCTATCTTCTATCACATATATTTTAGGCATTGGAATACCAGCAGCAATCGATAACCCTTCTACCATGTAATACACTCTTGGGTTTTCTTGGTGAGACAGGGGTCTTGCACCAGTTAGCTGTAAAACAATTTTGTCGCTGTAGAAATAACTTGCAAAACTGGTAATCCCTGCTATAAATAGTCCAAATATCATAAGCATGATAGAATAGCCTCCACCCAGACCATATCTATAGTCAAAGTAAAGACCTACAAAGTATCCTATAAGGCTTATAAAAATTAGGAATCCAACAATAAGTAGGACAGTTTTAAATCTATTTTTTGCTATATGCTCATACATGTTGCATCCCTCTTCTGGCTACTTTATTTACAACTTAAGCCTGATTCTTCCCAAGTTCTTCTCATGAAAAAAGTTCTTATCATAAAATAATCAAGAATAACTAAGCCTATTAATAACTAAGCCTATTAAATAGAAATAAATTGAAATAGGGATAACCAACACCATTTCCAAAGACACCTGCATGACTATTACACACAAAGAATATCCTGCAAAGAATATTATACTATTTTATTTTTAGATTTTAAGATAACCTTAATATGGGTTCAAATCCCCTAAATAAGCTATCTTAATCCAAAGCTTCCTATAAGGTTATATTTGAAGTCAATATTAATGTTAATATTAATATTCTGGATTAGAATTAATGTAACAGTTTGCCCAATACCTTAAAGCTACAAAAAACTACTTCAAAATTCAACTCTAACAGGCTCCCTTGCTGAGGCTTCCTCTATTTCAAAATAATCTCTAGGTGTGAAATTGAACATTTTAGCTATCACATTTCCAGGAAAGGTCTGGATTCTGGTATTGAACCTCATAACCATATCATTGTAGAACTGCCTTGCATAGGCAATATTGCTCTCAACACCGTTAAGCTCTTCCATCAGTCTTAAAAAATGTTGATCAGCCTTGAGGTTTGGGTACCTTTCTGAAAGAGCAAATAGAGTTCTTAGGGCGCTTGTGATCTGATTTTCAGCTTTTTCCTGCTCCTTCACAGTCTTGGCTTCTATCCCCAGATTTCTTGCACTAACCACTTTTTCAAGTGTTTCTTTCTCATGAGCAGCATAACCCTTTACAGTCTCAACAAGATTCGGTATGAGGTCATATCTCTTTCTGAGCTGAACATCAATCTGATACCAGGCGTTATCAACCTTGTTTCTCAAAGCCACAGTGGAGTTGTAAATGCCTATTCCAATAAGTATCAATAGCACAAAAACTACAGCTAAAATAACACCCAGTGTTAACATAAATACCTCCATCGCAAACAATTTACAAATAAGCCTCAAATTGCAAATATCTGGCTACAACACATAATTGAATGTAAATTATAGCATATACACCAGAGTAAAAGTATATCGATTAGTTTTGCCCGCCTCACCTTCAAATGGTTTTCGAAAACTTAAGCCCGATTCAGATGTCTTTTTTCCATCACGGAAAAAGAAATGCTACTTAGTTTTTACACAAGGGTATTTTTATGATATATTTTCTAACAACATGGTTACGATTAAAGTTACATTTTTATTAAGATTGTTTTTAGGTAATTTACCTTTTTATTTTTACTAACCTGATTAGCTTTTTTAAAATGTTTATCTTTTTTAAGGACATATCATTATAGTAACACTTCTAGATATGAGACACATTATAACGTTTTTTCGAAATGAGATTAGAAACCACATCGTATAAGATTATTGTTGAGAAAGGAGATTAATGAGTAACTCAAGCTGTGAAACAAAAAAAGTTATAGGGTTGGTTTCTGGAAATGGAAGCGGAAAGACCACACTTTCAGAATGTCTTCTATTTAATTCAGGGGCTATAGATAGAATCGGAAGCATCCAAAATAAAAATACCGTCTCAGACTTCAGTCCCCTTGAAACTAAAAGAGGTTTCAGCATAAGCTCAAGTATTCTTAATTACAGTTGGAAAGGTTTTCAAATTAATTTAGTTGACACACCAGGATATATTGATTTTATAGGACAAATTCTTTCAACCATAAAGGTTGTAGATAGCATACTCCTGTTGATTGACCCTAAATCTGGTGTTCAGGCTTCCACAGAAAGAATAATTGAGATTTTAAACCAGAATCTTATGCCATTTTTCTGTGTTATAAATAAACTCGATCAGGAAAATGTGGACTATTTTAAAACTGTCGACGAAATCAGAAATAATTATCATCTTAACCTTGTTCCAATAACCATACCAATGGGCCAGGGTGAAAAATTCTCTGGCATAATAGACCTGCTTGAAAACAAGGCATATAGTTATGATGGTAAATCCTTTAAAGGAAATGAAATTCCTATAAGTGATGAAATAACGCAGGAAATATCAGAGCGTCACAGCCAGCTGGTTGAATCTATCATAGAAACTGATGATGAATTACTCAACCAGTATCTCGATGGAAAACAAATAGAAACTGGAAAAATAAAAAATGTCTTAAAAGCTGCTGTTCTTGAAAGAAAAGTAATACCAACTTTTGCTATTTCATCAGGGAAAAATATTGGTGTTGATGTCTTAATGGACTACATGAATAGCCTTCTCCCCTCTCCGTTAGAAAGAAAACCTCTGAAAGTAAAATATTTAAACGAGGAGAAAGAAGCAGAAATAGTTCCATCACAAGAAGGGCCTGTACTTGCTTATGTTTTTAAAATCATGTCTGATCCCTACATTGGAAAACTGTCAATATTCAGGGTATTTTCAGGTAGTATTAAAGTAAATGGAAACTATTACATTTCTGGAGCTAAAAATGTATTTAAGTTTACTAACTTATTTAAACTCCAGGGCAAAGATCAGGTAGATATCACTGAGGCATCCTGCGGGGATATCGCAGCTGTTTCTAAAATTATGGAAATTGTAAATGATGACACCATCTCCCTACCGGAGAATCCCCTGGAAATGGAAAAAACAATATATCCTGAACCGGGCCTACCCAAGGCTATCACACCTGTAGGAAAATCAGATGAAGAGAAGATAAGCAATGGACTGGCCCGTTTAATAGAAGAAGACCCCACTTTGAAACAGGAATTAAACCTGGAGGTTCATCAAAATATAGTATGGGGAATGGGTGATTTGCATCTTTCAATTGTTAAAGACAAGCTCAAGGAAAAATTCGATGTAGAAGTAGATATGGTAACCCCAAACGTTGCTTATAA
The DNA here is from genome assembly GCA_014360385.1 of Actinomycetota bacterium. GTDB lineage: Bacteria > Actinomycetota > Humimicrobiia > Humimicrobiales > Humimicrobiaceae > JACIXO01. Next base: position 8,672 of record JACIXO010000037.1, read on the forward strand.
AGAAACAATAAAGAAGGATGCAAAA
>JACIXO010000370.1 GCA_014360385.1 Actinomycetota bacterium
TTTAATGTTTTTTAACCTTGTTATGGTTGGTATAACCTGGTTACCTTTATATAAGTTTTTATATAAGTTCTTATAGAAGATTTCGTAGGAGAATGGGCCTTTTTTAAGAATTTTCTCTAAAATTTTAGCTACAAAGTTCTTTTCTGAGGTCTTTACCCTGGTGAGTTATTTCGTGCTAAAATTAAAAAATTGTTCTTTGGCTATTAATTTCTATTAATTTATCTATTGCTATTAAACTTCTAGCTCTGAATAGCTCTGGACAACCTGTTTTTTTCTTAGCCCAAAACGTGGTAGAATTTTACTCGGAATGGGTACGGAATAGGTGGCATGTTTTACGCAAAGTGGGTAGCAAGTTTGAGTTTTGAAGCAGAATCCCCATTCTGATCTTATGAGATAAATTTATGGGACAAATCTATTTTAATTACACTTTTAATTTTACTTCTTGAATTTGGTTTCATGTTTATTAAACCGCTTATTGAATTAGTTAACTACTTATTAAGTTAGCAGATAAATATTATCAAGATAAATTAAAACGGAGGTTTAAAGATAGCTTGAACATTTATATCGGTTACGATATCGGAGCAATTAGTGTTAACAGGGTAATTATTAATAGCACCAGCAGTTGCAGTGGACAAATTGTAGATGTTATGCCTTACTCCAGGCACTATGGTGAACCTGTGAAATTAATTTTGAAGGATATAGAAGAGATACTGAAAAAAGGCAGGTTTCAGAAAATTTCTGGTATTGCCTTTACAGGGTCAGGTGGAAAAAATCTTGCAGGTTTACTTGGTGCCTCCTTTATTAATGAAATTGAAGCAATTATAACAGCGATAAAGTTTCTTTACCCCCATGTGAATACAGTAATTGAAATAGGAGGACAGGATTCAAAGTTTATTGATCTTGCAGGGGGCGATTATGCAATGAATGAGCTCTGTGCAGCCGGGACAGGCTCATTTCTGGACCAGCAGGCTTCAAGATTTAACATGAGAATTGAGGAGTTCTGTGAACTTGCTCTAAGATCTGAAAATCCTTCAACCATAGCAGGAAGATGCAGTGTATTTGCGAAGTCAGACATGATCCATCTACAGCAAGAAGGTGCTAGTGATGCAGATATTGCACTGGGTTTGTGTTATGCAATGGCCAGAAGTTTCAAATCTGGTATTGTAAAAGGAAAGAAATTTCAGCCACCAATAATTTTCTGTGGAGGGGTATCCTTCAATAAAGCTATGATAAGGGCTTTTGAAGATATGCTTTCAGAAAAATTGATAATACCCCAACACCAGGCTTCAATTGGAGCGATAGGTGCAGCATTAAACCTGGTTTTCAGAGGCGAAGAGATGAATTTTGACCTTAACCAGGTAAGCGCTAAGCTTTCGAATTTTTTAAAGAATTTTAAATATCAAAGAGAAACATTTAGATCTCTTGTTATAGAGAAATCAAAGCTCCCTGCCAGAAACTATGAAAAGTACAATTTTAATATCATGAAAACCAATGGCAAAAAAGTTGAAGCCTATATAGGAATTGATGTTGGTTCGATAAGTACGAATGTAGTTGCA
>JACIXO010000371.1 GCA_014360385.1 Actinomycetota bacterium
ATAATAAAAGTTTCTTCTAAAATAGATAGATAATGCTTTAATTTCTTATAATATGTTAAACTATCTATAATCAGGCTTTGATAATTAATGATATTGCCCATTTGATTTGCCAGGATAGTAAGTATATTTTTAAAATCAAAATCATCTTCTATTCTAAGCAGGATTATTATATCTCTATCAATATAAGTATTGTAAATGTTTTCTAAAATTATTTTTTTAGTCTGAATATTGTCTGCTTTAACTACCTCTGGATAACCACCAAAGATACAGTATTCTTCATAAAATTTTATAAAATCTTCAGTAAAAATACTGTCTAACTCTTCTGTCTTTTTTCCATTAAAAATAAAATCCAAAATGAGAGAAGAATTTTTTCTATAATGATTTAAGATATTTTTAGGTTTAGTATACAGGTATTCTTCAAAATCAAACTGATATAAATCAAATAAAAAAATTCTTCCTACAAGGTACTTTGCTGTACTTCCTGCAAGTTCTAGTGAGGAAGAACCAGTTATTATAAACTTTACATTTTTGTACGTATCATAAAGAAGCTTTAATTTTTGACCTCCATTTTTAATATACTGAAATTCGTCGAAAAGAAAATAGTATCGTTTTTGTGTGTCTCCATTAATATAAGAATCAATAAAACTTTTTGGATCTTTAGAAAAATTCTCAACCTCCTTTCTATCTTCAAAACTTATATATACAACATTTTCAGGTGGAGTGTTTGTACTTTCTTTTATATAGCTACTCAAATATTCAAGAAGAGTAGTTTTACCAGATTGTCTTGGGCCCCTAATGGCCAGTATCTCTCTTCTTTCCAGCCATTTTATTACTTCGTGAGATAATCTTATGTGTATATACTGCATTTTTTATGAGTAAAAACTATAAATAATACGATAATTATTAAAAAATGTTTTTATATAATAGCATTAAAATTAACTTTTCAAGCTTTTAATTCCTTTTATCCCTTTACATCCATCTACCCATATCCTTGAAAAGGAAAAGGATTCATACCAGAATAACTTTTACATTTTAACTTATCTAAAAATAATTTCTTTACTTTATAGTTTACATACATGAACTCTTAGATACCAAAAAAGAGCGCTAATATAAGATTTTATTATCAAAAATATACTAAAAAGTAACCCTCCAAATTTCTTAACTGTTCTTATTATCCTTGGACTTACAAATAATTTATCTACCAGCAATTCAATAATTAATTTTAAAAACTCCAGCCAATATTTTCTTTCCCAAGCTTTCTTTATTAGTGGCCTTAATATATTAAAAGCATTCTTAGGATCAGCCGCAGCTAAAGTTCTTCCAACTACAGTCATTCCTTCTAATTGATTTCTAGCCTCTAATATATTGAATGCATATTGAGCATTTTTCTTCGCATTTTCAAAATCCTTCTTTTCTTCCCCTTCAATAATTTGGACACGAGCTCTATTTCGTAATATAAGAGCTTTTATATTGCTATCCCAACCAATAGTCTGCTCAAGTTCATTTAATAGGCTTTTTATCTTTTTAATCATCTTTTTTTCAGTTCTCTTTCT
>JACIXO010000372.1 GCA_014360385.1 Actinomycetota bacterium
CATATTCAAATTTATGGGTCAGCAACGGATATTCCTCTCCTCTAAGAACATTTGTACAGTCCAATCTTATAAGGAAACGAGGGCTACTTTTACCAGTAAAAATATCGGGGTTTTTTTCAACCATTCCAATATTCGTTATTATCACATCTATATAATTTAATAAAGGCAAAACTCTACTTTCAAAATCCCTTAAGTCAGAAAAGGGTCCAGTAGCAGACAAAAATGAAAGATCGATAAACAGTGTATAGGGTCTATTTGTTGAATATATTTGACCCATTCTGATTATCTTTCCAACGCTTGAATATTTTTCCTCCAATTCAACTCCTTTGTTCCTGTTCCATATGTTTATACTTTAGCTCAAACTTTTGTACAGTGACTAATACTCTTCTAATCCTGCCAGCCTCTATATAATTTGCCTTTATTCATCTACAGATTTACCCACAAATATTTCGCATTATTTCCAAGCTTTTCTTCAATCCTTATAAGCTCATTCAAGCGGGCAGTCGATTCTGCACCTACAAGACCCCCTAACTTAGCTCCGTCAGCTCCTAAACCTATAGCTAGATGGGCAAGAATAGGATCTTCTGACTCTCCGGATCTGGCTGAAACAATTGTCTTATAATTTGCTTTTCTTGCAATTTTTACCGTATTTAGTGCTTCTGTAATAGTTCCGATCTGATTAGCCTTAATAATTACCGCATTAGCAACCCCTTTTTTAACTCCTCTGGTTAAAAGATCAGGATTAGTTACAAAAATATCGTCACCAACAACCATTAACCTTTCTCCGATTCTTCTAGTAAGTTCACTCCATCCTTTCCAATCACATTGAGCTAGACCATCTTCAATTGCACATACAGGATATTTCTCAGTGACCGAAACAATATAATCAACCATCTCCATAGAGGAAAAAACCTTTTTTTCTAGATTAAGAAAGTACCGATTATCCAAAAAAAAGCTACTAGCTGCTACATCTATATAAACAAGAATATCAACTCCAGGAGTATAGCCAGCTTCTTCAATAGCTCTTATTAGGAGTTCTATTGCATCCTCATTCGACTTAAAAATTGGAGCTAAGCCACCACAAACTGAAAATACTAAATTGTAACATCTTTCCTTAGAAATTATTTCTAGTGCTTTCCTATGTACCTTCCAAGCTATATAAAAACATTCTTTATAGGAACTACTACAGATAGGGAAAATTTCGATTTCTTGAAAATCAATTCCCTTACCAGTGTGTTTGCCACCGCCAATAATATGAAGCCACGGGATTGGTAAACAAATACAATTATCCTCATTAATGTACCTTCGTATATACTCATAAACAGGAATTTTTAGCGAAGCTGCAGCCGCTTTCACAACGCAAAGCGATGTTGCTATTATTGCATTGCCACCTATATTAGATTTATTAATAGTTCCATCCAATTTGCACAGGGCCGAATCGATGCTTTCTTGCTCAAGGATATTCATACCAACTAAAACATCACTAATTTTCTCATTAATATTATTAACTGCTTTTTTAACCCCACTACCCTCATACCAATCCACATCACCA
>JACIXO010000373.1 GCA_014360385.1 Actinomycetota bacterium
AGCAAAAGAAATGCTCAAAAACTATAAAAGACTTGCCTTTATAAATACAGGAAATTATGACATAACAAAATGGAAAGAAATAGCAAAAAAAGAAGCAGATAAATATGGACTTAGATTTGAGGAAATAAAGGGTTCTAATAAGTTACTATCAAAAATAATTAACTGCAATTGGGATGAACAATTTATTATAGTAAAACCTGGAGTTAAGATAACTCCAGAAATGTTTGGATCTCTATAATACCCTTTTTACTATCAGGATTTTTCCTTTAGAATTTTAACTTCTAATAATTTACAAATCGGTACGAGGAACTTCCGGCAACTATCGCTACTATCTACTTAAATATCTTTATCATAAACTGCGTCTTATATTATCCAGAGAAACTAAAACCTTAAAACTAACTACAACCCTAACATAGTACCAATATCAACTTTATTTTCTTCAACCCTATACAGTCTGTGACGGGCCTGGCAGTAAGGGCATTCATAATACCATTCGTTATCTGAGTGGAAAAACCTTGAGAGTTCCGGATCTCTGGGTTTCTTTATTCCCACATACTTTTCCTCTTCTACCATCAGCATTATCTCTCCGCAGCCCTCGCACCTGTAAATAGCCACAAACCTATTTACTTTTTGGTAATTGAGTAACATTTGGACCAAAATGGATAAATTTCGTATAATTTTTTAAATGAAAAATGTAAAACCTGCTGTAGTTATCAGTAGTTACAGAAGAAGTTATAAATTTTTTGTACGGCTTCGCTGGCCTAAAAAGCGATACTGTCCACGGTGTATAAGTAAAGTTCTTTGGAAACTGAAAGAGAAGCGATATAAATGTAAAAGGTGTAGATACAAATTTGGTGATTTTACTGGCACTTACCTTGGCAAATTGAAAATACCTATAAACGAGATAGCCCATATACTTTATCTTTTCACTCTGGGAGTCCCAGCTTATAGGATAAAAGAGTATGCAGAAGTGTCTCTTAAGACGATTCAGAAAGTTTTTACAACCATTAGAGAGGCGATTTATAACCAAACCATCTTTGAGCTTAAAGAAGCAGATATATCTGGAGAGATAGAAATGGATGAAACTATGTTTGGAGGAAAACATTCTGGTAAACGTGGTTGGGGTGCTTCGGGAAAGAATATGATATTTGGTATATATCAAAGGAATGGGAAAGTCTTTACTTTCCCTATCTCTTCCAGAAGTAAAGAGGCACTTCTTGCAATAATTTACAAGCATACAAAGCCAGGAAGCCTCTATTATACTGATGATTGGCATGCCTATAGTTCTTTGTCCATAAGAGGTAACCATGTAATAATTACGAAAGAGAAAGGGAAGCCCAAGGGACGCAATCACCTTAATGGTATTGAAGGCTTTTGGAGCTTTGCTAAGAATTGGTTGTATCAATATCGTGGTGTTCCTCAGCATCATTTTCATTTATATCTAAAGGAAATTGAATTCCGCTTTAACCATAGATCTGAAAATCTATTTATTCTTTTTGCTAAATTGATTACAAATTTGGTCCCAAATGTTACTCAATTACCTACT
>JACIXO010000374.1 GCA_014360385.1 Actinomycetota bacterium
CAAGTGCAAGAGCAGAGACTCTTCTTATAAAGCAATGATTTTTTCCGAACCGTTCATTTACCGTGCAACTGTAATAAAAATACTTTCCACTTTTTGCAGATTTTGGAGTCATAAAGGATTTACAACTTCCACAACGGACTTTTCCTTTTAGGAGATATTGATGATTGTTCTTTTCTATTCTTCCTCTTTCTCTTTGATTTTCCTCAAGTAAAGCCTGAACCTTTTTAAATTTCTTCTTATCAACAATGCCTTCGTGTTCTCCTCTGTAGGCTTTATCTTTATACCTAACCATTCCAACATACAGAGGATTCGTTAATATCGTTCTGATACTCTCCTTTGAAAATAATTTGCCCCGACGAGTGCGGAATCCTCTTTTATTTATCTCTTTTGCTACAATCCCAAGGCTTTTCTTTTCAAGGTAAAGATCAAATATTAAATTTACAAGTTCTGTCTCTTTCTTATTTGGAATGAGTTTCTTAGCCTTTCTATCATAATCAAAGCCAATTGGAACAGTTCCACCATACCATTTACCCTTTTTTGTAATTTCAAATTTTCTTTTTTGCTCGGCTCTCTGTTTATTCATTTTACTCTCAAATTCAGCAAAAACCATTAACTGCTGGACAAGTGCCTCTCCTACAATAGTTGATGTATCGATGTGTTGATTTATAGCAATGAATTTAATTCCATTTTCTTTAAATACCTGCCAGATGTTAAGAAAATCTCTTAAGTTTCTACTTATACGATCAAGGTCTGTAACAAGCACTATGTCAAATTTTCTCAATTTAGCATCCAAAAGAAGTCGCTTTAATTGAGGACGATTTTTGATATTTGTTCCAGATAGGCCTTCTTCCCTGTAGATGGCTACAAGCTGGTAATTGTGGTTTTTGATATAACTCTCAAGCAAATCTTGCTGAGCATCGAGAGAACTTATTTCTTTATTTGCCTGTTCTTCCGTAGAGACTCTTATATAAATTGCACATCTCATTTATTCGCTTCTTCAAATAAAGATAAAATGTTTTGAGAGCTTAGGAATTCTTTTATCCTTCTCTTGGCAAGATTCACGTATACCTCATTTATCTCATATCCAACAAAAAACCTTTTAGCTTTTAAAGCTGCAATTGCTGTTTGTCCACTCCCCATAAATGGATCTAAAATTACTTCACCTTCAAAGGTATAAAGCTGAATACAACGATAGGGAAGTTCTACGGGGAAAGGAGCTGGATGGCCAACTTTTTTGGCTGATTCTGCAGAAAATGTCCAAACACTTTTTGTAAGTTCAAGAAATTCTTCTTTAGTGATTGTGCTTTTTCTCTTTTTGGGATTTTTTCTGGTAAATGTATCTTTAGAGAAGACTAAAATATATTCATGAATATCTCTTAAAGTAGGATTTGCCGCTGATAACCAACTTCCCCAAGCAGTGGATGGACTGGCACTGGAGGCTTTATTCCATATAATTTCTCCTCTCATAAGAAAACCTATTTCTAACATATCCTCAATAATGTAGCAATGCAGTGGTATATAAGGTTTCCTTCCTAAATTGGCT
>JACIXO010000375.1 GCA_014360385.1 Actinomycetota bacterium
TTCTGTCCTATTCCACTCTCAACCCTCCGTTGACTCCTCGCACCAGAAGGGTAAGAAGGATTATTTATTATTACTGCAATTTCCTTTTCACACTTATCAGTAGTAAGAATCGCCCTTGCAACATTGTGACCACCGTCTCGAGATAGACTTTCAACACATTTTCTTATACCATGATCCACTTTTTCCATTGGAAGTCTTTTACCTATCACACCAGTCGAGGAAACCAGAATATTTTCTTCACTGATACCAAGATATTTGCTGGCAAGACTTATAGTCCTTCTTGCATCCTCATATCCTTCTTTACCTGTACAAGCATTTGCTATCCCACTATTTATAACAATAGCTTTAATATTTCTTGATTTCTTAAGCTGTTCCTTGCACACCACCACGGGAGCAGCTAAGAATTTGTTGCTTGTAAAAACTCCACTACAGCATGTGTCAAGAGGGGTATAAATAATACCAAGGTCATCTTTCCTGGATTTCTTTATTCCACAGTAACAGGATGCCCCGTAGAATTGGGGCACGCTTGTTATGGTTCCATCCTCTATTATCTTGAAAATGGAATTTTTCATACCTTTTCTATCTCCTCTCTACGAGAATATGCCACTTATAGCCAGCCCTTCCATTTCATCAAGGCCCATAGCAATATTCATATTCTGAACAGCCTGGCCTGAAGCTCCCTTCAACAAATTATCAATTGCAGAAAAAATCTTTAAAGTACATGTTCTTTCATCAAAGGCTATTCCTATATGGCACATATTGGTCCCCACAACATCCTTAATCTGAGGAATTCTCTCTCCCAAAAATCTTACAAACAAGGAATCTTTATAAAAATTCTGATAGAGAGAATAAAGTCTTTTCGTAAGCATCCCCTTTATCATCCCCTTTATATTTATAACTTCCTCTCCATTTATATGAAATTCCTTATCACATTCTATTTCTTTAAATAGCGCTTTATCTTGATTATCAAATGTATCTTTCGTATCTATTAAGCTTTGACCTTCTTTTTCTCTTACTCTTATGTGACAATAAATAGAGGTAAAAATTCCCCTGTTCAGCGGGAGAAGATGTGGAGTGAAGCAGATTTTGTGTTTCTTCCCACTTATCTTCTCAATCTCCTGCTCTATTTCACCAATATGTCTGTGACAAACCGCTGAATAAGCAAGAAAATTTTCATTCACACTTAAGAAAAGGTATTCTGGTTTTAGTTTTCTACCCGCGCCTGTCACGCCTGATTTGGAATCAATAACTATGTGTTCAACTTGAAAATCTCTCTCACTGAGAATAGGAGCTAAACCTAAAAGTATTGAGGTTGGATAACATCCAGGATTCGCTATGTACCTTGAACCTCTAATTTTATCTCTATTAATTTCTGGAAGGCCGTAGACAAAAAGGGGCAAAAACTCAGGTAAAATATGGTCTTCCCCGTACCATTTTTTAAAATCCTCCGGATTTGTTATCCTGAAATCTGCTCCCAGATCAATTATTATTCCTTTTATCCTCGAAATATAATTTTTCAAAAATTTCATCGACTCTAGAGG
>JACIXO010000376.1 GCA_014360385.1 Actinomycetota bacterium
ATTACTGAGTCAAAACCTCGTATAGTGTCGGGTCAGAAATTAGTGTTGTATTTTAATTGGTGTAAATGGTTGAAGAAGATCTGGTAGAAGAAAGTCTTTTTGTTTGTTTTTTATAGCATATAAGAATAAAAAGATAAAATTAGGAGGGGTGGCAGAGTCTGGCTTATTGCGGCGGTCTTGAAAACCGCTGAGGGTTTTATGCCCTCCGGGGGTTCAAATCCCTCCCCCTCCGCCATTTTTGCTAACTTTATTTTGTTGATTATGATTGGTTTTTGTGCTTTTGCGCCTGTAGCTCAACTGGATAGAGCAGCGGACTACGAATCCGTCGGTTGGAGGTTCGAATCCTCTCAGGCGCGCCACCTTTTGTATTTTGGTACTTCTGTCCTGGTATTTATGTCTTAATATTTAATTGGATATTTGGGATGTTTTAACTTTGATGGCTTCTATTTGAAAATTATTGTTTATGTTAGAGACTCTATCGTAATAGAAGTCCACCTGGAACTTGGGCTGGATGCTTTTATCATGCTTATATCAAGTTTAGGAGAGCTTTCTAGAATTTTTTAACATAGTAAGGGAAACTGGAGTTTAGTGATGAAAGTAAAGAAGAGAGTGGATTTTGTTAGAGAAAATATCCAGGATAGCAATGCAGAAGGGGTAAAGTTCTATCCCATCATTACTGCCAGGGATGGTGCTCCAAATTTTGCTATGAGACTCTTTGAGATTGAGCCAGGTGGGCACACCCCTTTACACACTCATAAATGGGAACATGAGGTGTATGTAATTGAGGGAAATGGGTTTGTAGTAGGAGAAAATAAGAAAATCAGAATAGAGAAGGATGACTGTGTATTCGTGGAGCCTTCTGAACTTCACCAATTTATAGCTGGGGAGATGGGTTTAAAGATGATTTGCATTGTCCCCAATAGTGGCCAGCCCTGTCCCACCTGTAGTGGGTAAGACAAGAGTCATAAATGAGGCAATTCGATAAGTTAGAATAGCTTGATAGGTTTTAATTTCTGGTAGTCTATTTCCAGTAATCTGGTTTAGATGGGGTGAGGTTTAGTGATGTTAATGCTTGAAGATTCCCTGTATAGAGGTAAGCTTTTGAGAGATTGTGATTTAGGAATCGTGAAGTTAGACTTTATTGATTACGACACGACGGTTACTCAGGCACTTGAGAAATTAAATTTTGAGAAGAAACTTGAAAAGATTAAAAAGATTATAATAAAACCTAATTTACTTCAGGATGCACCACCCCCCTGCACGACTGATGTAAGATGCGTGGAAGCTTTTATAAAGTATGTGGTTAGAAGAAAAAGTGACATAGAATTAGTAATAATAGAAGGTTCTGGTGGATGTGATACTGAAAGGGCTTATAAAACTCTTGGCTACAAAGTGTTAGAAAAAAGGTATAAGGTAAGGTTAGTTGATGTAGACAACTGTGAGCTTGTGAGGCTGGAAAATAAAGATGCCTTAGCTTATAAGGAGGTTTATTTACCTTCCGAAGTATTAGATGGTTTCTTTGTATCTATTCCTTCA
>JACIXO010000377.1 GCA_014360385.1 Actinomycetota bacterium
TATCTCATTCTTGTAATAAAGTGTCTTCTGGAAATAGTAAGGTAGCTGGTAGGAAAGGTGCGTAGTTTAAAATTAAGAAGAGTTTTACCTGTTTTACTTAGAAAAAGTTTAATTTTTCTTAACTGTATTTTTCTTATTGTGGTAATATTGTTTACTTCTTTATTAATCCATGTCTTTAATCTTGATTACTATGTAAAACTCTTTGAAGAAAACAGAGTATTCGACAATCTCGACAGAGAGGATGCAATTATACTAACTGTGAGTATATTTGATTTATTTAAACATGGAAAAGAAATAGAAAAGATAGAGCTCAAGAATAACGGTAGGTTTTTTACTGAAGAGGAGATAAGTCACCTTTATGATGTAAGGACCCTGCTCAGAAAGATATTTGTGTCATATTACTCATGTGTTATACTTATAGTTTTATGTCTTCCTTTTTTGTTTGAAAAAAGTCTCTGGCACTTTATAAAGAATCTTGGACAAATTTTCACCTTAGCTTCATCAATAGTCCTTGGTCTCGGAGGTTTACTTTATTTCCTTAGTCGCAACTTTGGAGTTCTTTTCGAGAATTTCCATCTTATTTTTTTCCCGCAGGGTAATTACGCCTTTCCAGAGGATTCTCTTATCATAACTTTATTTCCTGAAGGTTTCTTTTACAGCTTTTTCAAAAGGCTTGTTGTAGAGACTCTTATTTTATCTGTAGTGTTTTTTGTACTGGGAATGGCAGGGATAAATATACCTTTAATCTTTCGGCCTGCAAATACACCAAAAAAATAAGTTTGAAGAAAATTAGTGTCTTTTTGATAATACTAATTTCTGTCGTTAAAGAAAATATGTGAAAATATGTAGTGAATATAAGGAATATAAATTGTAAAAAAGACAAATAGGAAGAAAAGGGGAAGATAAAAAGGAAGAAAGTGAGAAGAAGTTGATAGATATTAATAATCTTTCAAATCTTCTTAATCTTGTTAAAAGAGAAAGGCTTCTGGAGACCTTTTTTAGCCTGGTTAAGATAAAGAGTCCCTCCAAGAATGAGAAGGAAATAGTAGATTTCGTGGAAAAAGAGTTACGCAGGCTGGGCCTTAAGGTGTATAGGGACAATTGTGGAAAAAAATTTGGAAGCAATGCTGGAAATCTGGTAGCTATTTATGATAGAAATATCTTGATAGGAGAAGACCCTGTATTTGTCTGTGCTCATCTTGATACAGTTTACGTTGAAGGAGATATAATTCCTGCAATAAAGGATGGGAAAATAATTAATAGCAACAGAAGAACCATCCTGGGTGCAGATGACAAGGTAGCAGTAGCTTCAATTTTGGAGTGTTTAAAAATTATAATAGAAAGAAACATACGAGTAAGAGAAACCTGTTTAATATTTACAATATCTGAGGAATCCGGTCTTCTTGGAGCCAAGAATCTGGATATTAGTAAGGTTAATCCAGAAATGGGGTTTGTTTTTGATGGTGGGGGAAGGATTGGCACAATAATTACGAAAGCCCCTTACCAGAACTCTATTTACGCTAATTTTC
>JACIXO010000378.1 GCA_014360385.1 Actinomycetota bacterium
AGCCTGGACATACACAATTAACTGTAATGTTATACTCTGATAACTCTTTAGCTATACTAAAAGAGAAACCTAAAACAGCATTTTTTGAAGCTGCATAGTGAGAAAGATACATTGCACCTACTTTACCCGCTATTGACGCAGTATTAATGATTTTACCATAGTTTTGTTTCATCATTATCTTTGCTTCTTCTTGACAACAAAAGAATATTCCCTTGGCATTTACATTCATGATTAAATCCCATTCTTCTTCACTAATGTTAGTAAAGCTATTTTTTACACTTATTCCAGCATTATTAATAGCTAAATCAAGCTTTTTACCACTTGATTCTATTTTTTTGAAAAAGCCTTTTACTTCATTTATATTTAATATATCTAATTGAGCATAATCAAAAAATATATCATAACTGCCCAGTCTCTTTTTTAGTTCTTTTGCTCCTTCTAACTCTGTGTCACTATAATATGTAATGTATAAATTGCATCCCTCCTCTGCTAACCTATTCGTTATAGCTCTACCAATACCAACCGCTCCACCTATTATAACTCCAAATTTGTTTCTTAACTTCATAATTACCTCCTCAAATAAATATCATTTTCTAATGTAAAATTATAGAATATTGCTATACTTTTCCATCATTCCAACATCCTCAGCAACTTTCTTATAGACTATTTTTCCATTATAAATATTTAAACCACTTAAAAGCTCCTTATCATTTTTAATTGATTCAAAGCCAGATTTAGCAATCTTTTTTATATAAGGTAGACTAAGATTAGTCAAAGAGAGAGTTGATGTTCTAGGAAAAACTCCAGGCATATTTGCTACACAATAATGTATCACTCCATGTTTAATATATATTGGGTCCTCATGTGTCGTTGGATAAGCAGTCTCAATACTAGACCCCTGGTCTATATCTACAGCAACAATTACGGAACCTTTTTTCATCTGAGCTACCATTTCTTCAGTCACAAGAATAGGTGTTTTACTTCCTTTAACATAAATTGCACTGATAACTATATCTGCCTTTTTTACTTCTTCCAGGATATTATAATAAGACATCATTTTAGTAAATACATTCGGGCATAAATAATTACTAAGTTCAATTTTTCTCAATTCATCTATAAAAGGGGACATAATAATTACTTCTGCTCCCATACCTGCTGCTATCTTAGCAGCACTTTTTGCTACCACTCCTGCTCCTAGTATCAGAACTCTAGCAGGTAAGACACCAGTAACCCCACCTATCAATAAACCTCTTCCCCCAAACTGAGCACTAAGATAACATGCGCCTATAATTGCTGCCATTTTTCCTGCAACTTCACTCATTGGTGCAAGTAGAGGAAATTCTCCATCTTTCTCTATCGTCTCATAAGCAACACAGGTGCATTTACTGTCCAGTAATGCTTTCACTAATTTTTTGTTTGATGATAAATGAAGATATGCAAATATAATATGTTTTTCTTTCAAGAGAGGGTATTCTATCTCTATAGGCTCTTTTACTTTAACTATTAATTCTGACATATTATAAAC
>JACIXO010000379.1 GCA_014360385.1 Actinomycetota bacterium
ATAATTTAAAAAATGTGGGTGTCCTAGGTGTCCTGGTGACAGGTAGAATCCATCCGAATAATGCTTGAAGTATGTTTACTTAAGATATGCACTTATAGAAAAAGTAAGGAGTAAGAAGTAAGGAGTAAGAAATTAAATGTTAAATAAAATAAAAGTAACCTCAAAAGGACAAATTACTATTCCAAAGTCAATAAGAGAAAAACTTAAAATAAAAGTTGGGTCATACTTAACTGGATTTGTTAAGGAAGATAGTATAATACTAAAGCTCTTTCCTGAAAGTATAGATAAAACAAAGCTTCTGGATTTTGTATATAGTGAGAGTCTGAATAGTATTGGTGTAAATGAGGTTAGGGAAGTAGCTAAAGGTTTTAACTTAAACATGGCAAGGCAAGTAAGAAAGGTTAGAGAAGAAGATATAAATGGATATCTAAAAGCAGAGAAGGATAATTTATCTTTTGTTTGTTCTAACAAAAAATTAGCTAAATTAGCTGAAGTATTTGGTTTACGAGTATTGATTATATAATACTAGGTATAATACTAGGTACCTATAATTAACAAGTATAAATTCCTGTGATTATGAAGTATGATATAGATTGGGTTACTCTAGGAAGGAGTGGCAACTGCTTTGTCTCCTGCTCTCCGATCCAATGTTACGTTACGCCAAATGTAATGCATTGCTAGGTAGTTTCTTTTAACATTTTTCATCTTTCATCTTTCATCTTTAATCTTTAATTTTTAATCTTTAATCTACTATACATCTAAATCTTGTCAAATTGACTATTAACCCTCTTCCCATTAAAATTAGAAGCTATGAATTTCCAGGACATAATTTTTAATTTACAGAAATACTGGGCTAGCAAAGGCTGCATTATAAAGCAGCCTTTAGACCTTGAAAAAGGAGCAGGTACGTTTAATCCTGATACCTTTCTTAGATGCCTGGGGCCTGAGCCCTGGAACGTTGCTTACGTTGAACCAAGCAGAAGACCCACTGATGGGCGCTACGGCGAAAACCCTTTTAGAACCCAGTTTTATTATCAGTTTCAGGTGCTACTTAAACCCTCACCTGACGATGTTATAGACTTGTATTTGGGCTCCCTTGAAAGCCTTGGCATAGATTTAAGACACCATGACATAAGATTTGTGGAAGATGATTGGCAATCTCCCACCATTGGAGCAGCTGGTCTTGGCTGGGAGGTATGGATAGATGGCCTGGAAATAACTCAGTTTACTTACTTCCAACAGATGGGGGGAATACCCTTAAAGCCAGTTTCAGCAGAGATTACATACGGGCTAGAAAGAATAGCTATGTATCTTCAGAACAAAGATAGTTTCTGGGAGCTAAAGTGGTCGGATGATATAACCTATGGAGATATTCACCTCGAGTCTGAAAGGCAGTGGAGTAAATATAATTTTGAAGTTGCTGACATTGAGATGCTTTTTGATCTCTTTGAAAAGTTTGAGAGAGAGTTTGCAAGAGCAATTAAGGAAAATCTCGTGTATGTCGCCTGCGAATATG
>JACIXO010000038.1 GCA_014360385.1 Actinomycetota bacterium
CATTTTTAATATCCTAGCAAATGCAAGTGCTGAGGTTGCAAGCTATCCCTTTTCAACCATTGAACCAAATGTGGGAATCATAGATGTTCCTGATGCTAACCTGGAGCCGCTTTCTAGGATATGCAATTCTTCCAAAACAACTCCTGCAACTATTAAATTTTTAGATGTAGCTGGTCTTGTCAAAGGTGCAAGCAAGGGCGAGGGGCTTGGCAATAAGTTTCTGTCTCATATACGAACAGCAGATGTTCTTGCCCATGTCGTTCGGTGTTTTTATAACGGTAGCGTTTCCTATATGAAGGATGAAGTAGCCATTTCTGAAGATATAGATCCTTCTGAAGATATCGATATTATAACTACTGAGCTTTTGTTAGCTGATATCGAAATCTTAAGCCGAAACAGAGAAAAACTAAAAAGTATTGCTAAGTCAGGCGATAGTCTGGCTAAGTCTGAGCTTGATCTGGTAACTTATGTCATAGATGTTCTGAACGAGGGAAATACGTCTTTACTTGACCTGCTGGATGAGAAGCAGAAAGTTTTTCTTCGGAAGCTAAATCTGATAAGTATAAAACCAATCCTTTATGTTGCTAATATGGGTGAAGATGAGAAAAGTGAAAATCTCTATAGAAAGCTTGTTGCCAAGGTTGGTGAAGAAAATGTTATTAAAATATATGCAAAGTTTGAGGCAGAGCTTAAGGGACTTTCTCGAGAGGAAAGACAAGAGTATAGAAAGGAATTCGGTATAGAGAATGGTCTTGAGAGGTTTATAAACACCTGTTATCGAATGCTAAATTTAATTACTTTTTATACTATAAATGAAAATGAAGCCAGAGCCTGGTCACTTAGAAAAGGTGAAAAGGTTATAAAAGCAGCAGGTAAAATCCACAGCGATATGGAGAGGGGTTTTATAAAAGCAGAAGTTATAAACTTAAAAGACCTGCTTGAGGCAGGCTCGATCCAGGTAGCTAAGGAAAGAGGTAAACTTAGAATAGAAGGGAAAGATTATGTAGTCTGTGACCAGGATGTAATCCAGATACGTTTTTCAGTGTGAGATATCCAGCTTACAGCTTGTTATAAGGCTTAAAGAGGTTTTAAAAGCCTTAAAAAGAGGTGGGAGGTAATTGACCGTAAGAAAATCAGACTATGAAAGCTATGATTATAGAGAATTCTGGAGAGAAGATAAGAGAGCATATGAAGATACCTCTGAAAGGATAGCCCTGCGAAAACTTCTGGGCGATATAAGAGAAGGTAATAAACTGTTTCTGGATTTGGGTTGTGGCTATGGTAGATTGTTCGATGAATATAAGAGTTTTAGAAACATTCTGCTAGTAGATTACTCCGTAAGAAATCTTAGAAATGCAAAGCAAAGAATAGAGGAAATGCTTAAATCCTTTCAGGAAAAGCCATCCTCATCCTCCCCATCCCCGTCTCCATCCCCATTCTCCTCTTCGTCCATTTTCTTTCTTTCGGCTGATGCAACAAATCTTCCCCTTAAACCTAGTTGTGCTGATGTGGTCCTGACTGTGAGAGTGGTTCATCATTTAGATAATCTTGACAAGTATTTTGACGAGGTAAAGAGGGTATTAAAAGATGGAGGCATTTTTATTCTGGAATTTGCTAATAAGCGAAACCTTAAGAATATTTTAAGATTTTTCATGAGGCGCATGGATGGTTCTCCTTTTAGTCTTTTTCCCTTAAAAGTTGGGGAGACCATACTTAATTATCACCCGGATTACGTAATTGGTCTTCTTACAAGTAAAGGTTTTGGGATAGATAAAAGGATTAGCGTATCTAATTTCAGGCTCGAATTCCTTAAAAAGTATTTAAACTTAAAGACTCTTCTTCTATTCGAAAACTGGTTTCAGAGATTGTTTTCCTGGACCCTACTGGGACCCAGTATTTTTCTCAAATGCACTCTTAGCAAAGATTTTAGCGAAGGCTGTATCAAAGGCCGGACCAGTCCCAAAAAAGCTCTTTTTTCAACTGAGGGAAAAGGATTTAGAAGAGGACTATCGATCACATTTGAAGACATTCTTGAAGACATTCTTCAGTGTCCTTATTGCAAAAAGGATGAGTTCTTTTTCAGAAAAGATGAGATTGTCTGCAATGGTTGCAAAAAAAGCTTTTTGGCAAGGAATGGAATCCTTGTATTCAAATAACTTTCCAATTCAAATAACTTTCCAATTCAAGAAAGTTATTGTAAAAGGTTAAATTGTTTGTTACAATTTTGCTACAAACTTAATTACTGTCTTTACTCATATGACAATTGTTAAAATATTTTGATGGTAATATACTTAAAATCAAATCTAATAATATCCCAATACCCAGGAGTTTAAGTTATGGAAAATAAAATATATTCTGAAGGAGTTATTTCACGACTATCTCAATATTTGAAATATGTCGTTCAGTTAAAAGAGCTTGGTAAAAGGACTGTTACCTCTAAGGAGATAAGTGAGAATACTAAAATAAACAGCGCCGAGGTGAGGAGAGACTTAATATATTTTAACATACGAGGGAAAAGAGGGGTTGGATTTAATGTTGATGATTTGATAAGTTCGTTTAACAAAATTCTCGGTTATGAAAAGCAGGTTCGAATAATTCTGATTGGGGCAGGTAACCTTGGTAAGGCAATTCTTAACTACAGGATGTTAAATAAGTTTGGTTTTAATATAGAAAATGTTTTTGATAACGATCCAAAAATAGTGGGGAAAGTCATATCTAACCATGAGGTTTTAGATATCTCAAGATTAAAGGATATAGTAAGGGAAAAAGACATAAATATAGCAATACTTGCGGTTACTCCTGGTTCTGCTCAAAAAGTGACAGATATGCTGGTGGATGCAGGAATCAAGGTTATCATAAATTATACTCCTGTTCCCATAAAGGCTCCCCCTACTGTGAATGTACAAACCACGGATCCCATTGAAAAATTACTACACACTCTATATTATTTATCTCATACAGGCTACTTTGAGTACAGCAAGAAACCATGAAATCATGAGATAGTAGAATTGTGAAATAATGAGTAAGATAAGAAGCTGTTTCGTTACTTTTATAATCCTATTTTTTATAGGCTCTTTAGTTTTTTTGTGTGTTCTCGCTTCCAGCTCAGGCCTATTTAGCTCAAAGGACCTATTATTTCTGGGAATAGATGAAAGAGAAGGTGGCAGTGATTTTAAAGGAAGGACGGATACAATTGTTATACTGCACGTAAACAAAATGGGTAAAAAAGACATGCTCATTTCAATCCCGCGTGATACGCGGGTTTACCTTGAAGGTCATGGCTGGAATAAGATAAATGCAGCTTATGTCTACGGTGGTGTTGAAATGACAAAGAGTGAAATATTCGAGCTGACTGGAATAGATGTGAATAAATACATGATAATTAACTTTGATGGTTTTAAGGATATAATTGATCTTCTGGGTGGAGTTGAGATAACGGTTAGTGAGCCGTTGCATGATCCGCTGTCAGGGGCCAATTTTGATCCAGGGACTTACCATATGAATGGTGAACAAGCCTTGTCCTTTGCCAGGTGTAGGGCAACAGCGAGAGCAGACCTTGATAGAATAGATAGACAGCAATATTTGCTAAAAGCTCTTATAAGCCAGAAATTAAATCTCTCTGCTCTTCTAAAGCTACCTGAGATAATATCGGTGATAAATGAAAAGACTCTTTCCGATTTTTCGCTTCTTGATTATTTAACAGTAGGTTTGATACTTTCTTTATCGAACAAGGACATGGATATGATAACTATTCCCACCAAGCCTGCTAATATTGATGGAATAAGTTACTTGATAGCTGATGAGAAGGAAGTTAAAGCTTTCTTGAAAGAACATTTGGATTAGTTTGTGTTATATTAAGATAATTTTATGAGCTTTAAAGCTAAAGGGTGGTATGATTAAATGGAAGAAGAACTTAGTATTGCTAATTTATCATGGCTTACTAAGAAAGATAATTTCTTACTTCAGTTTTCCAAAAAATCCAAAAAGCTTGATGACTTCATAGAAAATACTATACCAAAAAATGAAAGATCATGGCTATCTGACCTTGAGAGCTGGGAAATAAAGAATAAGTGGCTTTTGAAGGTTAGCGATATCTGTCTTAAAGAGTATGACCAAGTATTTTTTGATTATGGTGAGGAGCTTTATGACTTAAAAGATCCGGAAAACTACCAGAGATTTAGAGAAAAGCTACTGGAGGAGGAGCTGTAGTTATGATTCCCAGGTATACTCTTAAGGAGATGGGAAAGGTCTGGGAAGAAGAAAATAAGTTCAATAAATGGCTTGAGGTTGAGAAAGCAGTGTGCAAAGCTCAGGCAGAGCTTGGGATAATACCGAAAGAAGCTGCAGAAGATATAATAGCTAAAGCCAGATTCGATATTGAAGAAATAAAGGAAATTGAAGATAGGACCCATCACGATGTTATAGCCTTTTTGACTAATGTTTCTTCGTACATAGGAGATTCTTCTAAATATTTACATTACGGTCTTACCTCTTCCGATGTTGGAGATACAGCTCTCTCACTCCAGATTGTCGAGGCTATGGATATAATTGAAAGAAAAACCAGAAAACTTTTTGGGGTTTTGAAGGACAAAGCGAAAACATATGCTCATACAGTTATGGTGGGTAGGACACATGGGATTCATGCGGAACCTATCACTCTTGGTTTTAAATTCTGTGTGTGGGCGTTTGAAGTAGCAAGAAATTTAAATAGACTTAAGCAGGCGAGAGAAACTATAGCGTATGGTAAAATATCTGGAGCTGTGGGAACTTATGCCAATACATCACCTCAGGTTGAAAAGAGGGTCTGCGAGATTCTTAATCTCAAGCCTTCACCGGCTTCGACACAGATTTTACAAAGGGATAGACATGCTGAAGTCATATCAACACTTGCAATATGTGGAGCGACTCTTGAGAAGATAGCACTGGAAGTAAGAAACCTGCAAAGAACGGATGTCAAAGAACTGGAGGAACCATTTGCACCTGGTCAGAAGGGTTCTTCGGCTATGCCTCACAAGAAAAATCCAATAATCTGTGAAAGAATTTGTGGTCTATCTCGTCTTTTACGCTCATATGTAGTTTCGGCCATCGAAAACATAGCCCTGTGGCATGAAAGAGATATTTCGCACTCTTCAGTTGAAAGAGTAATAATACCTGACAGTTTCATATTGCTGGACTATATACTGGAGAAAACGATATATGTTTTGGAGAATTTAAATGTGATTGAATCCAATATGAGAAGAAACCTTATGAAATATGGAGGAATAATATTTTCCCAGAGAGTTCTTCTGGAACTGGTAAACAAAGGACTCAGCAGAGAAGAAGCTTACTCCATAGTTCAGAAAGCTGCGCTTAAAGCCTGGAGCGAGGAGGGAAGCTTCAAGGAAAATATTGCTAGCGATGAAAGAGTCAACTCTCTCATAGCACCGAAAAACCTTGAAGAGCTTTTTGATGTTAAATACCATCTAAGATACATAGATGAAATAATAAGAAGGCTAGATGATATTGAATGATACTTAGCTTCTACAGGCTTATTAGCACAAACTTTGAATACTGTTTCTATGTTGAGACCTCTGATTTTTTAACCTCTGATGAACTTAACATTCTTAGATGGCTTATTTCAGAAACATTTGAACCCCGAAATTTTGGAGAGAATCCGTTTTTAAAGCCTGGTAATTCATTAGTTGAGATTGGACCTCGACTTAATTTTGAAACTCCGTTTTCAACTAACGCGGTGGCAATCTGTCATGCTTGTGGATTAAAGAAGGTTACCCGTGTAGAGCGGTCAAGGCGATATATTCTTCCGATTTTTGTTGATATGAAAAAGTTCATTGAGGAAAATCACGACCGAATGACCGAGTGTGTCTATCCTGAACCTCTTAAGACATTTGAAACTGGTATAGTTCCTGAAAGAGTTTATTCGGTGCCTCTTAATGAAAGAGGAATTGAAGCACTAATTGAAATAAATGAAAAAATGGGTCTCGGCATGGATGAGTGGGACATTCGATACTACTATGATCTTTTTGCAAATGTTATTGGAAGAAATCCTACAAATGTGGAATGTTTTCAACTTGCGCAGGCAAACAGTGAACATTCACGCCACTGGTTTTTTAAAGGTAAACTTATTATTGACGGAAAAGAGATGCCCAAGACCTTGCTCCAGTTAATAAAGTCAACTCTGGAAGCCAATCCTTCAAACAGTATAATCGCATTTAAGGATAATTCAGGTGGAATTAGGGGCTATGAGATAACCACGATTATTCCTGAAAAGCCAGGATTTTGCTCGCCATTTTCTACTGCAAGAGTTACTTACCACTTTATTTTTACTGCAGAGACACACAATTTTCCTTGCGGGGTTGCCCCTTTTCCGGGTGCTGAGACTGGAACTGGTGGGAGAATTCGTGATATCCAGGCGACAGGTAGAGGCGGGCTTGTAGTTGCAGGTACTGCAGGATATTGCACTGGAAATTTGAATATTCCAGGATATCCAATACCTGGAGAGGATAAAAGTTTTGTCTATCCAACAAACCTTGCTTCTCCTCTAGAGATTTTAATTGGAGAAAGTGATGGTGCTTCTGATTATGGGAATAAGTTTGGTGAGCCTGTAATTCAGGGGTTTACGAGAACATTTGGGTTAAAACTTCCTGATGGCCAGCGCCGTGAATGGGTAAAACCAATTATGTTTTCCGGCGGCATAGGCCAGATAGATCATCGTCATATAAATAAGGAAAATCCCAGACCTGGTATGCTTATAGTACAGGTTGGGGGACCTGCATATCGTATTGGCATGGGTGGCGGAGCTGCCTCCAGCATGATTCAGAGTGAGGAAAGAGAGGAACTTGATTTCAACGCAGTTCAGCGCGGAAATGCTGAGATGGAACAGAAAATGAACAGGGTAGTGCGTGCATGTATTGAGATGGGAGACAGAAACCCTATTTTAAGTATTCATGACCAAGGAGCTGGAGGTCCATGTAATGTTTTAACGGAGCTTGTTGCACCAGCAGGAGGGAGAATAGAGATTCGCAATATTGAGGTAGGTGATAAAACTCTTTCTGTTCTCGAGATATGGGGAGCAGAATATCAGGAGAGAAACGCCTTTCTTATCTTACCCGAGCGTCTGGATGAGTTCAGGGAAATTTGCCAGAGGGAAAAGGTCAACTGTGAAGTTTTGGGAAAAATCACTGGAGATGGAAAAATTGTAGTTCATGATAGCTTTGATAATAGTACTCCTGTTAATCTAGAGCTAAGTAAGATTCTAACAAATATTCCCCAGAAAACTTTTAGCTTGAAGCGCCTTCCAAAAAAACTCCTTCCATTAAGATTACCTCCGAAACTTTCAGTAGAGGAGGCACTGAGGCTTGTATTTAAGCTGCCATCAGTTGGCTCTAAAGGGTTTCTTGTAAGAAAAGTTGATAGAAGTGTTACAGGGCTTGTTGCCAGACAGCAGTGCTGCGGTCCACTTCAGCTTCCTGTATCAGATGTCGCAGTTATTGCACAGAGCCACTTTGGGCTGAGTGGTGCTGCAATCTCAATTGGTGAACAGCCTTCTAAAATTCTTATTAGCCCGGCTTCAGGAGCACGTATGGCAGTTGGTGAGGCTCTTACTAACATGGTATGGGCACTTATAAGTGATATAAGCCACATAAAATGTTCAGTTAACTGGATGTGGGCTGCCAAACTCCCAGGCGAAGGAGCTTTACTGTGGGATGCTGCAAGTGCTCTAACAGACCTGATGATTTCCCTTGGGATTGCTGCTGATGGAGGAAAGGATAGTCTTTCGATGGCAGCCAAAGTGAGAGATGAAATTGTTAAAGCACCCGGTGAAGTTGTTATTTCCATGTATGCACCTATGCCAGATGTTACTAAAGTGGTGACTCCGGATATAAAGAGGCCGGGGATAGGTAAACTTATGATGATAGATCTTGCTAAAGGAAAAAGGCGCCTCGGCGGTTCGGCTTTAGCTCAAGCATTTGGTCAGATTGGAAATGAGTCTCCTGATGTGGAGGATTCTCATCTTCTTGTTCAGGCATTTAAGGCAGTTCAAGATTTGATCAGAAAAGAGTTGGTTCTTTCCGGACACGACATAAGTGACGGAGGTCTTATAACTGCCCTTGTGGAAATGGCTCTATCAGGAAATTGTGGCATCGTAGTCAATATTTCTGAAGGCGTAGATATAATTTCCTACCTATTTTCTGAGGAACTTGGACTTGTTCTGGAATATCTTCCTCAAAATGAAGCCAGTATAACAAGGATATTGAATGAGTTTGGTGTTCCATTTACACTTCTTGGAAGTTCCAGTAGAGATTCCAGGGTAGTTATTTGCAAGGGTAGAGATGTTGTACTGAATTTAAGTATTAGGAAACTTCTTTCATGGTGGGAGTCAACAAGTGACAAGATCGAAGAAAATCAGATGAATCCCAAGCTTGCAAGAAAACAGAGAAAATTTCATTTCAGAAAAAGTCCAGAATATTACTTATCTTTTAAGCCTGAGGCTTTGAAGATCCAGGCTATTTCTCATGATGTAAACTCTATTTCCTCATCCAGAAACTCTAACACATTAGACTCTAACACATTGTTTTCTAAGACACCTGTATTTTCTAAGACACCTGTAAAGAAACCGAAAGTTTCAATTGTGCGTGAAGAGGGAAGTAATGGAGATAGAGAGATGGCATCCGCGTTTTTCAT
>JACIXO010000380.1 GCA_014360385.1 Actinomycetota bacterium
ATTTCACAAAGTGAGGCAATAATATCGTGGACATATTCACAGACTGTCTCTATTTTAATTCTCACTGTGCCAGGCCATTTCATCATCTTTTTAGGTGAGTATCCAGCCCAGACTGTAGGCATAACGAGAGTGGGGATATTTTTCTTTTCATTAATCTCCTGTGAAACTAGCTCAGCTATCTTAGTGCCAATAAAAGTATCACATCCAACGGGAAGGTGTGGGCCATGTTCTTCTACTTGAGCAACAGGTAGAATAACAAGTGAATTTTTTTTAATGTACTCTTGAATCTCAGGCCAGGTGTAGTCCATAAAATTAATTGGCATATTAATTCCTCCTTTTAACAGAGCATCTTTGTATGAGTCTTACTCCTAATTTTATAATAGTTGGCTGACCCTGGGTGCAATCATAGGGTTCAGTACCACTTTTACTCTCAATCTGGCTTAGCAAAAGTTTGGCACTTCTAAAACCTAAAGGGTATTTAGGCTGGCGGATAGTAGTTAAAGGTGGATTTAAATACCTTGCTAGAGGGATATCATCATTTCCGACTACAGACAGATCGTCTGGTATTTTTAGACCAAGTTTTTTTGCTGCTTTATATACTCCCACAGCTACTAGGTCACATATAGTAATAACTCCAGTGAAGTATACTTTTTGATTGTTTAGTTTTTTGATAATACTATATCCACCCGTAATATCTGGCGAAGCTTTCTGAATCAATTCAGGTTTTGGAAGTATGTTATACTCACGTAATGCCTTTAAGTAACCTAACACAAATTTAGATTCTATTTTTTGAGGATTTGGAACATCTATTGATAATATATTAGTGTGACCATTTTCTAATAGATGCTTTGCTGCCAGGTATGAGCATTCTGAGTGATCGACAACTACAAGATTTGTGGCTAAATTTACCTGAGGTATATCGAAGACCACAAAAGGGATACCCCACTTACAGAGGTTTTGTACTGCTTTGGAGCTTTCAGAACAAGGTGCACAAATTATACCATCAACTTTCTTAGCTGCGAGCAAATAAGCATAGCGTAGTTCTTTTTCTTCGTCATATTCAGAATTGCAGAGCATTATATTAAATCCCTTTTTATCCAATACTTTTTCAATTCCTCTTAAGACTTCAAAATAGAAGGGATTACCAATATCAGGAACAATTACACCTATAGTTTTTGTTTTCTTAACCTTGAGGCTTCTGGCTATGGAATTTGGCAGATAACCAGACTCATTGATAATATCTAAAACTTTTTTTCTTGTATCCTGTGCAACAAGGGAGCTATTATTTAACACTCTTGAAACTGTTGATTTAGAAACTCCTGCTAGTTTAGCTATTTCCTTTATATTCATAAAATTTTTTTAACTCTCCTTTTATTTGTTTTATTTAGAAATTTTCCTTATTACCTATTGACACTCCAAACAAATAATGATATTTTTATTTTGTAATGGGAACGGTACCAAAAAATATGAGAATAAAGTATATCAAATACTAGTAAGA
>JACIXO010000381.1 GCA_014360385.1 Actinomycetota bacterium
ATCGATAATGAAACTAAATTCTTAGTCGCTACTCACTTGTCTGGAGAAAGAACGATAGAGGAAGTTATCAAGCTGTTTAAACAGGCAAAGGAAAGATCTGCTGAAAGACCGAAAAGAATAGTTGTAGACGGTTTGTGGGCTTATGAAAAAGGTTTCAAGAAAGTTTTCTATAGCAGGTATAAAGAACATAGAGTTGAATTTGTAAGAAGAGCAGGTATAAGAGCAAGAGAAACAAATAACGTTGTTGAAAGATTGCATGGAACTTTGAAAGATAGGTTAAAGCCTTTAAGAGGATTGAAGAGTGAGGAAACGGCTAAGATTTGGTTGGATGGTTGGTTTGTTTACTATAACTTCCTAAGACCTCATCTGAGCTTGAAAGGTAAAACACCTGCTGAAGTTTGTGGAATTGATTTGAAAATAGAAAATGGTTGGGAAGATCTGATAAGAGAAGCTACTTATTACCAAACCAAATTGACAAGGTTTATTTCCAGTAGTGTGGAAGCAGATGTTCGATAATTTTTATTTTTTCATCCCACCAACAATAAGTTAACAGAACCGTATTTAGTGAAGTTTTTAGTTGTTACTAACCCTAATTATTTATTCTGATGGAGTTAAATAATAGTTTGCCTAAAAATTTATAAGCAAATAGGTAAAAAATTTTATCCGGTGATCAACATTGGGGGAACATACTGTACTAACACGAGCTGCATCAAAGTCAAATTCATTACGAACAACAGTGCCGATTTTTATTGTAAAACAATTTGATTTAAGTGAAGGTGATATGCTAGAGTGGGAGCTTCATGTCATTAATGGAGAATTGGTAATAATAGCTCGACCAGTAAAAAGAGGTGAGAAGAGTGGAAATGAAAAGGCGCACCAGTAGAGGTACTAGGACAAGTTCATTTGGAGTAAAAGGAAGAGAAAATCACGATTCTTCGCCATTTTATAGCCGCCGGTTATACGCAGGTTATAAACCTCCTAAACCTACAAAAGAGGATCTTATTGAAAATACTGTTCCAAAGGAGTTTCTTGACAAGATAATCGTTGGCGACGCAAGAGAAGTTCTCAAGAAAATACCTGATCAGTCGGTACATCTTATGGTAACTTCTCCACCGTACAATGTTGGCAAAGACTACGATGAGGATCTTACACTTGAAGAGTATTTGGACTTTATTGAAGATGTCATGAAAGAAGTTTACAGGGTTCTCGTTTGGGGTGGTAGAGTCTGCTTTAATGTTGCAAATCTCGGAAGAAAACCATACATTCCATTACATGCTTACCTTATCGAACGTTTTGAAAAGATTGGATTTCTTCTCCGCGGAGAAATCATTTGGGATAAAGGTGATGCTGTGAGCGGTTCATCAACAGCATGGGGTTCATGGATGTCGCCTGTCAATCCGGTTCTTAGGGATCAGCATGAATATATCATAGTACTCAGTAAGAAAAGTCTAAAAAGAGAAAAACCAAAAAACCGTAAGGCTGTAGTAACAATAA
>JACIXO010000382.1 GCA_014360385.1 Actinomycetota bacterium
TACAGGTAAGGGCCTTAAAAGGCTTGTCATGGTTATGGCTTGCAAGGTTGAGCTTGTTAGGGAAAAATTAAGAAAGTATGAAGAGTCATCTCAGAAAGGAGAAGAAAAGATTCTGGTTTATTCTGTAGATAAAGATAAACTTGATAAAGAAAAACTTGATGAAGAAAAATGAACGAGAGGAAGAAATTTTTTGATGGAGTAAAAAGAATAGTTGTAAAAATCGGTTCCAGCAGTCTTACTCTTCCTGATGGGGGTCTGGATATACTCAACATGAAGAAGTTTGTTGGTGAGGTAAGTAATCTTAAGAAGCAAGGGTTTGAGTTTATTATTGTCAGCAGTGGTGCAATCGCAGCAGGGTTAAAGTACCTCAGTATAGATCGCAGACCTGACGATTTATCTTTACTCCAGGCTTCCGCATCCGTGGGTCAGGTAGAACTTATGAGAATTTACAGTGAGCTTTTTTCTGAGTTTGGGATTAAGGTTGGCCAGATACTTTTAACCCACGAAGATACTACAAGGAGAGAGCAGTATCTTAACATTAAAAATACTATAGAGAAACTGATTAAAATGAATATCATCCCTATTATTAACGAAAATGATAGTGTAGCTGTTGATGAGATTAAATTTGGCGATAATGATAAACTTGCTGCTCTTGTTTCATGTCTTTCAGAAGCTGATGTCCTGGTTATTCTTTCTGATATAGATGGGCTTTTTGAAAAGGATCCAAGACTTCACCCTGATGCCAGGTTTATATCAATGGTTGAGAGAGTAGATGAAAACATTGAGAGGATAGCAGGCGGCATAGGCTCAACTTATGGTTCTGGTGGAATGGTTACCAAAGTAAAAGCAGCAAAAATTTGTTCATTTTCTGGAATAGGCATGGTAATTGCGAACAGTAGAGATGATAAAGTTCTGGAGAAGGTGATAAGAGGTGAAGATACTGGGACCTTTTTTGTTCCACAGAAGGCAAAAAGATTGAAAAGCAAAAAGAGTTGGATAGCTTTTGGTAAAAGGTCAATGGGGAGTATTACGATCGATAAAGGTGCTGAGGAGGCAATAGTGAAAAAGGGTAAAAGTATTTTACCTGTTGGCGTGGTAAAAGTAAGTGGTAACTTTGCTAAAGGAGATACTCTTAAAGTATTTTCTCTCAATAATGAATTAATAGCCAAGGGCATAAGCAATTTCTCGAGGGAAGAGATAAATAAGCTAAAAGGGAAAAACGAAAAACAAATTAGAGAAGAGTTTGGTACATCTTTGTGTGGTGAGATCATTCACCGCGACAGTCTTGTAGTTTTCAAAGAGTAAGTGTTTTCGAAACAATTAAGCCTGATGTAATAATTTTTTCTATCATGGAAAAAGAAATGCTACCAATAATAATAGATTAGATGATAAAATAGGTTAGTTTTAGTAAAATTTTAAACAGATATTTAGCAGAAAGGTCTTGTTTGCTGTAAGGCTTTTGAATGAAAGCCAG
>JACIXO010000383.1 GCA_014360385.1 Actinomycetota bacterium
GATTCATGGACAGGGTATCCAGAATGAACATGAACGTTCCAATACTGGCAGGAATAATATTATTAAAGTCAGAAAAAATGGCCAATTACATGAACAAATACGTTCCAGGAGTATTTGTCCCTGAACCAATTGTCAAAAGAATGGCTGAAGCAGAAGATAAAGTAGCAATGTGCCTGGAGGTTGCAGCCGAGCTTATAGAAAAAGTAAAGCCCCTCTGTGCTGGAGTTCATATCCAGGCACTGGGGTGGGAAAAACATGTTCCTACACTTCTTAAAAAGCTAGGCCTGGCCTGAAACACTAAACAAACATAAGCACCAAACATAGACACAAAGTAAACCAAGAAGCAATAATGAGAAAAGCTAATTTAAGTAGATAATTTAATTAGTTCTTACTGAATAATTCATTATTTTCGAAAAAATAATAACTTTTTGAGCACAACTTCTTTTAAAATTTTAAGTTTTAGCCAATTATTCAGCAGGAACTAATTAGATAATTTAATTAGAATAATTTGATTAGAATAATTTAAGTAGATTTAATAACCAAATTCCCCAAACTGCCTTGGCCCAATACAAAGAGACAGAGCAAACAAAAAAAGAGCTCGTTAACACGGTTATACTCGGAGTTGGAAACGTTCTTCTTGGAGACGAAGGAGTAGGAGTTAAGGTTGTAAGGGAATTACAACAGTCAGAGAAATTACCTCCTACTGTGAAATTGGTGGACGGTGCAACTGGTGGATTTTCTCTACTTCCTATCTTTGAAACCTACAAACACTGTAAGTTTATAATAGTAGATGCTATACGAGTAGTAAATATTTTTTCAAAAGAAAAAAATACTAGAGGAGCAATCTATGTTATACCTCTAGACAAGCTATACGAAGCAAACAAAAATGTAGCAGAGCACCAGTCCTTTGAGTTCCTGTCCCTCCATGAACCAGGTCTTATGGATGTCTTAACTCTTATGTATCTAACCTCTCAAGTAAAAATTAAAGGATATCTTGTGGGAATTTCAATCTTTACTGAAGATAAATACGATGTGCCTTTTGAGTTCTCTTTAAATCTTTCACCAGAAATCGAAAAAAAAGTGCCTGAAATCATACGGATTATAAGAACATTAATTTAAGAAGAGCCCAATACAATCCATCACCAAAAAGCTTGAAAAAAGCTCTAAATCAGGATTGAAGTTCTTCTCTCAATTTACCTATTATTGAAGCAAATTCTTCATTATATTTTCTTTCATGTTCCATAAGAAACTGTTTCCAGTTAGGATTCTGTTTTATAGCCTCCTCGACTGAAAGTTCAACAATCACTTTTGCATTTCCTCTTCTTATTTCCCTCAGTCGGGCCTGCGGATTCTTTTCAACATAAAGCTTAAGACTATTAAAAGCCTGGTTTTTCTCGTTTTCAGCTCTCTTCTTTAAATCTTCTATCAAATTCAAAACATACTCAGCAACAGAGGTTTTTTGATTTTGTT
>JACIXO010000384.1 GCA_014360385.1 Actinomycetota bacterium
AAATAAATAAAATTTCCTTGTCTACTTATTCCTATTCTTATATCCACTATTTCTATTCTTTTATTTTTAATAGATAGGGGTGATTTAGGGTAATTTAGCTATTTTATTATTAAAAATTATTATTAAAATATGACTTTGAGGAAATTTATTCCGTTTTTATCCCGAAAAGTGGTAAACTTTTAGTCGGGATGGTTAGTGGCAGGTTTTTTTTAAACGTAAAATAAAAGTATATGAAATTATGAAATAGAAAACGTAGAATAAGAAAATATAGAATAATAGAATATTGTGGCACATTATGAATAACATTATGAATGAGAGACTTAATAAGAAAGTAGTTCTTTTAACAAATGACGATGGAATAAAGGCAAAGGGCCTTCTTACACTCTATAATACTTTGAAAAATGATGGAAGGTTTGATGTACATATTGTTGCTCCAGAAAATGAAAGAAGTGCAGTAGGCCATGCTATTACTGTTTTTGATCCCATCTCTGTTAAGAAAGAGTATAATAATGGAGATTTTTATGGCTATGCCGTTAATGGAACTCCTGCAGACTGTGTAAAACTTGCAGTTTCGGCAATACTGGATAGGAAACCAGATATTCTGATTTCTGGTATTAATAGGGGCCCAAATTTAGGGGGAAATATTATTTACTCCGGGACAGTGTCAGCTGCTACAGAGGGAACAATGTATAATATTTCCTCCATTGCTGTCTCTATAGATAACTTAAAGGATACTGACTATAGCTATGCAGCAGAGTTTGCAAAAAAAATCGCAGCTCTAATAATCGAGAAAGGCGGACTTCCTGAAGGAACATTACTTAACATAAATATTCCCGACATTCATCCATCTAATATTAGAGGTGTAAAAATTACCTGCCAGAGTGATTCTAAACTTAAAGATTTTTTTATCAAAAGAGTTGACCCAAGAGGAAGAGACTGCTACTGGATGGATGGCGAATTTGTAGAGGTTTGTAGACGTGAAGATGATGATTATTCTGCCATTAAGAACGGTTATATTTCTATAACACCCATTCACTATGATTTAACTGATTATGAAAAAATTGACTATTTTAGAAACTGGGGGATAACCAAGGACATTTAAGAATTGAGGTAATAGAAATATGAAAAAACAATACGTAACAGATTTAAAGGTAGGAATTCCTGTTGACTCCTGTTTTGTGGTGGCAAGAAAAGAAGTTAAAAAGAAAAAAAATGGTGAGGATTTTTGCTCAGTTACTCTTCAGGATAAGACTGGGAAGATTGAAGCTGTTATATGGACAGACGTTTTTAAAGATATAGATAGTTTTAGTGAGGGGGATTTTGTTTTGGTAAAAGGTGACATTTCAGAATATAAAGGGGGAAAGCAGCTCATTATAAACTCAATTGGAAGAATTGAGGATGAAAAAGAAATTGAATATTCAGATTTTATAAGGACCATCAAAAAAGATGTTGGCAAGATGATGTCTGAG
>JACIXO010000385.1 GCA_014360385.1 Actinomycetota bacterium
ATACACTTCCGCATCTAATTCAATGGAAGCAGATGGGTGAAGGAGAATATGTTTGTGGGCTTGAGCCAGCTAATAGTCTTGTAAGAGGAAGAAAGATAGAAAGACAGGAGGGAAACCTAAAGTTTATAAAACCTGGCGAAAAAGTTAATTTTAAAGTTGAGATAAACATCCTTACTTCCAATAAGGAAATCCGGTCTTTTGAGAGTAAGTATTGTTAGAGTTGATAGTTAGGTTGATAAAATAATCTGTCAGGGTCAGGGTCAATTGGTAGCTAATTATTTGCCCGGGGTTCTTATCTGGACTGGAAGCAGGTGAAGCAATGCTTCCTTATAGTCTTGCTTTGGAGTCAGCTGGGACAATGTGGTTTTAGATTTAAAGGGTTAAGAATAGCCTGATTTCAATGAAGTTTTTTCTGAAGTATATACATATATGCTAGGAACAAAGCTGAGGTAAAGGAAAGAGTCTTAGATATAGCGAAGTACTCTCCTAACATGCCTATAACCATTGGTATTATAAGCATGCCAGTTGCACCAAATGAGAAGACAGTAGCTATTCTTGTTGAACTATGCTCGGGATAGATCTTTGCACTATAAGCAATGATAAGAGGTATCAACCCTCCTACCACTATCCCAAATATGAAATAATCTATAGTTAGTAGAAGGTAGCTATTTAGAAAAAACGATATAGCCAGGAAACAAAAAGCCAGGATGTTAAGCCACTTCATTAATGTTATCTCATCAAGTTTTTTTGAAAGAGTTGCTACTAAAATTCTTCCAATTGTGACTGCAAACCAGAATATAGAAAGGGAGTAGTTTGAAAAAGCTTCTGAAATATTTAGATTTTTTTGGAAGAGAGTTGGTATCCACCCTGCTACTGCATGCAAAGTACCGAATGAAATTGTTGCGAAAATGCATATAGTTATAAGCTTGTGATTTTTCAATATCGAAAATATTATAGCGGGTCTTATTTGGGTTCCATCCTTCTGTGGGTATTTGGCAACTGCAACAAGAAAAAGAATAACAAATGACATAAAGAAGAGGATAAAGTAAATTGTTCTGAAATTGCTAGTTCTGGAAAAGACTAGGTTAAATATAACGGGTGAAGTCATTGCTCCGAGACTAAAAAACACATGAGCAATATTGAGATATATCCCCTTTCTCTTTTCAAAGGAATCAGAGACGACTGCATCTGATATTGTATTAATGGAGATACCAAAGATTCCTGTGAAAAGGAAAACTGCCAGAAGTAGAGGAAAGCTATTAATAAATTTAAAAAGAAGTGCAAATAATCCTAAAAGAAAGATTGATATGATGTGCGTTATCTTCTTACCAAACTTATCTGCAAAATATCCGATAAAGAATACTATTACTATCTGTCCAAAGTAGTTAAAAGGGAAAACTATGCTCTGTGTTCTTACACCAATGTTGAATGATTCTCCAATTGGTACAAGGATTGAACCTATCGCAGA
>JACIXO010000386.1 GCA_014360385.1 Actinomycetota bacterium
TTAAGTTCAAACTCAACTTCTTCTCCAGGCTTTACTTCCTCTTTAGAAAGAAAAGCTCTATCACCATCGAATACTACCATCTTCTTATTTTCAAAATCAATCCAGTGATACCCTGCAAAGAAAGGATTGTCTCCACTTTTTCTCCATGTTATAGCACCGGTATTCTTTGCTTTCAATTTCACATTGTAGTAGGTATTTACAGCTGCAGAATCTGGAAACCCTTCTAATTCAAAATAGAGAGCATTATACTTACTTGCAGGCTCTCCCCTTACTATTCTTTTCCACATGTCTCGCGCCTCATCAATATCTGGAATCTGAACGCTTATAGTTCCATTTTCTATCCAGTCAGGGTGGGAAGGGATGATAGCGGTCTCGAAGTTTTCTGAACTAAATGAAAGAGCTACCTTTGAATATTTCAAAATATCCAAAACGTTAAGGTCAGTTCTGGTATTTTGTACAACTATATTAATATACTGGGGAAGTCCAGAAAGGTATTTGGTATTTAACTTCTGGTTTACAAGCTCTCTGAATAGATGCTGCTGACGCTGTATCCTACCAATGTCTCCAAGCTCAGTCGAGCGACTCCTTGTATAAGAAAGAGCCTGTTCCCCCGTTAAATGATGCTTACCAGCAGAAAAATTAGCGCCCGACTTTGGGTCAATCAGAGGTCTATCAATTACTATATCTACCCCACCCAAAGCATCTATTAATTCTACGAACCCCTGGAAGTCTACAGTAATGTAGTGATTTATGTCTGCATCCAGAAATTGAGAAACGGTTTCTATCATTAACTCTTCTCCG
Source organism: Actinomycetota bacterium (assembly GCA_014360385.1). Classification (GTDB taxonomy): domain Bacteria; phylum Actinomycetota; class Humimicrobiia; order Humimicrobiales; family Humimicrobiaceae; genus JACIXO01. Next base: position 802 of record JACIXO010000386.1, read on the forward strand.
CCATATGCATAGGCAGCGTTTATTTTATCTTTGCCATGTCCGGGGATCTCAACAAGAGTGTCTCTGGGAATAGAGAGCAGAGAACCCCTATTCCTCCCAGGGTCGAGATACAAAAGCATTATTGTATCAGCTCTCCCTCTGTCACTTTCATTATCTCTTGTGTCTATCCCAAGTATAAGAACGCTTACAGGCTCTTTTGGAGATTCTACCGGGGTTAGTGTCTCTTTGATTTCCGGCGTGGTGCCAGAATTTATAGTATGGTTTATGGAACGCAGGGAAGAGAAAAAAAACCATGCTCCCCCACCCCCTGCAACAACGATTAAAGGAACCAATATAAACAAAAGCCTTTTTACCCATGGTTTTATTTTATGGGTATTTCCTTTTGAGTTTTTATTATTTTCTACATTCTTATTCTCTACATTTTTTTTATATTTCTTCGGATATTTCTGCATCTCATTTTCCTGCATACTCATACTACTTCTGAATTAATACTACTTTCTGAATTAGTTCTAAATTTAAACCTCTGACCTACTGAACAAAACTGAACCCAGAACAATCATTAATACATCAAAAGCCAAAAGTACAGCCAAATCAGTCAACAGGGAAAAATGAGAGAAATTAATAAGAACAGTCCTTAATCCATCTATACCATATGTAAGAGGATT
>JACIXO010000387.1 GCA_014360385.1 Actinomycetota bacterium
TTAGAATTTATAATAACTTTAAGTCGAAGAATTTAAGTTCTTAAATTTATACCTTAAAATAAGATTAGGGTTGGTGAGGAATGCCCAAGCCCAGAAAAAAAAGAAACGTTTTGTATCCACCCCTGATTGTTTATTTCAAACCCCAGGGTATACCTCTACGTGCTCTTGATGAGGTTGTTTTGACTGTTGATGAGTATGAAGCGGTAAGGTTATCTGATTATGAAGGCCTTAAACAGGAAGAAGCATCGAAAAAGATGAATATTTCAAGGCCCACATTTACGAGAATTGTTGAGAGTGCAAGGAGGAAAATTTCTGATGCTCTAGTAAATGGGAAGGCTTTAAGAATAGAAGGAGGAAGTTTTGTATTTCTAGGAAAAAGGGTAAGGTGCAGAGGTTGTGGAAGTATTTGGGAAATAGGGAGAGAAGATAAAGAATCTGGGAGACTTAAGCTTTATGTCTCACCAGGCACTGAATCGGACTTAAGCAAAACTTCTGATAATCCTGATAACACTGAGTCTGTCCAATCAGGGTTAGCTTGTCCTAATTGTAGGAGCCGAGATATTGAAGATATTGGACTCATGTTTTTCAGAGGAAGGAGAAGAAGAGGGGGAGGATTCTAACCTAAGAGTAGATTCTAATTAATGTAGCTTATTCTCAGGTTTTCAGATTTATTTCTGAGGTTTAATTCACGGTCAGCTATGGTATACTGTGGTTAATTTATTATTTATTGGGTTAGTTCATCAGGTTTTTTTTAGGTAGTGTTGGAAGTAGATTTTTCTTTTACAAAGCCATTCTGGCATGTATATGTTTATTTAGGTGGTGTTGGAAGAATTGAAGCAGGAATTAAGAAAAGTAGCTTCTATAAATAAAATACTATTAGCCGCAGAGGAATGCATCAAAAAAAGTAATATAGAAGAGCTGGACATCGATGAAATCTGCAAGCAAGCAGGACTGACTAAAGGTGCTTTCTATCATCATTTTAAAAGCAAGCAACATCTACTTTTAGAACTTTTTAATAGGTGGGTGACAAATGTTTCCTTGAGATTGGAGTTTCCCAACTCCATTAACAAACCAGCTGGAGAAATTATTTGTGAAATAATTGATAGAATCCAGCCTTCGTTTGAGCAAAATGAAAGGAAACTCCCGATATTTCTAAAGTTATATCTTGATGCTATAACTGATAGTGGTTTAAATGAACCTGTTGTTAAGTCATATAGGAGCTTTATTACATTTTTCAGCGATCTAATAACCAAGAGTAGCAAAGGCTCTAGTAGTAGTGAAAGTGGCAAAAGCTCCAGTCGTAGTAAGCGGGGTGGAAAAGATTCTTGTAATGTCAATGCTGAGGAGATTTCCAAGATTCTTTTTGCTCTCACAATAGGGTTACTTATCCAGGGACTTATAGATCCAGGAGGTGCTGATTGGAATAAACTTGCAAAAAAGAGTGTAAGGAAATTGTTAGGTTCC
>JACIXO010000388.1 GCA_014360385.1 Actinomycetota bacterium
ACTCTTGAGAAGAAAATAAGCCAGGAAAAAATAGAGGTCAAAAAAAGAACCCTTACTTTCACGAGTGTCGTATCCAATTTAGTGATTTTAATAGGTGTGGTAGTAGCCCTGCTTATAGTAGCAGACGAATTAGGTATCCAGATTGCTCCTGTTCTTGCTGGTGCAGGAATAGCGGGTATAATCGTAGGGCTTGGTGCGCAAAGTCTTATTAAAGATTTAATAAATGGGACATTTATTCTTTTTGAGCAATGGTTTCAGGTAAATGATATAGTTACTATTGGTGATGTTTCGGGTGTTGTAGAGAAATTTAGTTTGAGAACTACAGTCTTGAGAGATCTTGAAGGAGTCGTTCATTATATTCCTAATGGGGAAATAAAAATACTTAGTAATCGAACCCAGCAATGGGCAAGGGCAGTTGTTGATGTAGCGGTCCATTATAAAGAAGATACAGATAGGGTAATAAATGTTCTGGAGAGTATATTTGACGAGTTTATGGAGGATGAAAGATATAAGAAATTTATAATAGAAAGACCGGTGATTTTGGGAGATGGCGGAGTAGATAGTTTAGGTGATTCTGCAGTAGTATTTAAAGTAGTCTGTACTGTAAAACCTCCTAATCAGTGGACAATTGCAAGACAACTGAGAAAGAGAATAAAGGACAGGTTTGATAAAGAAGGGATAGAAATACCGTTCCCATGCAGGAGTGTTTATATAAAAGAAAATTTAGAGTAGTATATAATAAGCTGGAATTAGGTTATTTTATTTAGGTTATATTTTATATAGGTTATTTCATATAATGGCTGTTGTTTATATAATGACTGTTTTAGCGATACAGAATATATAGAGTGTGTAGAGTGGATTGGAAGTTATTGGCATTTGTAAAATTGCGAGTACTAGAGGAGTTGGTTAGTAAAGAGTTAAATTTTTGTTAAATTTTTCGAAGGATATTGATTAATATTATTAAATAGTATAATATCCCATAGGGCAAAAGTTAAGCTTTTTGTTTTGCTCTTCTGCTCTATTTAGGTTTTGTATTACAGGCTGTAAAGTTGTGGCTACACGAATAAGTACACGGATATGTATTAAATAGTGAAACATAACTTGATACAAATGATAATGAGTAAAACCTAAATAGAGCCTAATTTTTAGAAAAATTAGACCATAGAAGGGAGTTCTATTAAATTGAGAAACTATGAGTTAATGATTATCTTCGACTCATCTCTTAAAGAAGAGGAAATTGATAATGAAGTCTCAAAAATTGCCTCTATTATAGAGGGTGAAGATGGCAAAGTTGTTGGAACTGAAAGATGGGGAGTAAGAGAACTGGCTTATCCTATAAAGCACAAAGAGAACGGTTATTACTTTGTAATGTATTTTAGTGGGAACGGCAGAATTGTTTCAGAGATAAATAGGGTAAGCAAGATAAACGACAGGGTATTGAGACATCTTATTGTAGCAAGA
>JACIXO010000389.1 GCA_014360385.1 Actinomycetota bacterium
CTATTCGCCGTTGTTTTCTCGATTTCGCTTCCTCCTCTTTGCTCAGAGCTTCCAGTTCACCCTTTACCTCGGCAAGAAGACTTTCTATCTGTTCTATCTTCTTCCTTATCATCTCAATCCTGTTCATTGACTCAACACCCTTTCGATGTTCTGCCACAATCCCGCAAAGTACTCTTCAAATTCGCGAGGAAAGTATCTTCCAGGTATAGCACGTTTGATGTCCACTCTCTCAGGGATGAAGGAATCCCAAGTTTCTATGAGCACACCGTCTCTACGTTTTTCATCACAAACTACTTTGGACTCCGTCCAATATCTTTCGGTTTCCCTCGTAAGATTACCTCTGTACAACTTAGCCTTATTCATGAACACAGCGATGTTGGGATTAGGCCACGGTTGGATTCTATAACGGAGACCATCTATCATCAGGCCAATGCCACGTGAGGCAAAAACGTCAGGATTGACAGGTATCAGAATAAGGCTCGAACAACTTAGCACTGAATATGAGAGAGCAGTAAAGTTTGGTGGGCAATCAAAGAAGACATAGTCGTAGTTGAATCCTCTTGTATGCTCAATCTTGCCAAGCAAAGCTCTGATGAAGTGCTTAACTTTTTCTCTGTCAAAGACTTCAAGTTCAAGCCAATATAGGTCAACTACCGAAGGTATAAAGTGAAGGTTTTCGCCCATTGGATAGATGAAGGAGGCATCTATCGGAAAATCGAAATGCCCGCCTTCCATCCTGTCATACTTCTCCAGTGCATTCAGGATGGTTTTGTTTCTTCTTCTATGCTGGTTTTCATACCAGTTCTCGAACTCCCCATACATAGCGCCACTTTCTTGCAATTGAACGGCCAGTGTAAGGCTCATCTGGGCGTCTGTATCTACAACTAGGACTTTCTTGCCCTTTTCTGCCGCATATTTAGCAAGAAGCCAAGTTACTGTGGTCTTGCCAACGCCACCCTTGAAATTGACAGTTGCTATCCCTTTCATTCGTTACCTCCGTAACTGTTGGGTGTAGTGCAGTTCAGTCGCCCAACATTATTTTTTAAATTTATTCTATTGGCAAAGAAATTTTATATAAGTAAAAAAAGAGTGTCAATGAAAATTTAGCGAAAAATTATTGTTTTTTTGAAATAATTCAAGCATAATAATCAAATATTATTTATTATGCTGAATTTATTTAAATTTAGAGATTGTTATGCTAAAGGCTTACGAAATCTTTTTAAATAAAAAGGGGAACATAAAACCTCAATACATTCCATACTACTTGAAGTGGGTTTCGGATTGTTATAATTTTTTAAACCAACCCCTTTCTGCCAGATTGAACAGCGATCAGAAAAGGCAGTTCCTTTCGGATATGGGGAAGAAATACGAAGAGTGGCAGGTCAACCAGGCGGATACTGCTTTAAGATTATACGATTATTTTCTTTCACAAACACAATTGCCA